>JBGSIY010000666.1:0-5489 GCA_041742275.1 Pirellulaceae bacterium
CACGATGGGATCAGTCCCCATTGGAGGCTGGCGTATTCGGCTGCCCCATCCGGACCGTTGCGAATTGCGGCAATCAATTGTGTCGGTGCGATGTTATAACGCGGGCGTAAGTGAGGAAAGGCGATGTCCAGACTGGCATCGAGAAAATAACCAGCCAGCTGGGCGCCTGAGGTTTGCAGAGTAAATCGCCCGCACATTTTTTTCCCCCCATCCCAAAAATTGCATCGAAAACGTGTTGGCAGCTTTTTCATGCGCCGACGCATTCGAGTCGAGACCGTTCCTCGATGGTTGGAAAGAAGCGAAAAACGACGAGCCCTGCCGTCACCGCGTGGCGTCTCCCCAGTCAATCACCATTGCCGAGCTTGCTCAAACGCCGTGATCTTGTCCTCGTGCTTTAACGTCAATCCAATATCGTCTAATCCATTGAGCATACAATTCCTGCGGAACTCATCAACGACAAAAGACGCCTCAAAACCAAACTCATCAAACACGCGGCATTGTTCCAGGTCAACCGTCAATTGGTAACCAGGACGTTGGGCAATCTGTTGATGAATGTGTTCCACTTCGGCCTCGGTCAGCACCACCGGTAACAAACCGTTTTTGAAGCTGTTGTTAAAAAAGATGTCCGCGAAAGATTGGGCAATGACAGCGCGAAAGCCATAGTCATAGAGAGCCCAAACCGCGTGCTCGCGGCTGGAACCATTGCCAAAATTTTGGCGGGCGACCAGCAAGGAAGCCCCTGCGAATTGGGGACGATTTAATTCGAATTCGGGATTCGAATTGCCACTGGTATCAAACCGCCAATCGAAGAACAAAAATTGCCCGAAGCCCGTGCGTTCGATCCGCCTCAAAAATTGTTTGGGAATAATTTGATCTGTGTCGACATTGGATCGATCCATCGCCGCAACAAGGCCAGTGTGTTTTGTGAAAGCTTGCATGTTAATTCAGTAGTTTCGGTGACAAAAAGATAGAAAAATAAAACAAACGAAGAAATGCAACTTCCCAGCACGTTCAATCCCGTTTGTTCCCTCAACTCGCAACCCCCAAACCGTCACGTATAAAATGGCGACGGACTGAAGGGTTCGCGTCCGACTCGCTTATTCAAATTTCCAATCGCGAATATCGACAAAATGCCCTTCGATTGCAGCGGCGACGGCCATGGTCGGCGAGACTAAATGCGTTCTTCCCCCGCGACCTTGACGCCCCTCAAAATTCCGATTACTTGTCGAAGCACAACGTTGACCGGCCGAGATTTGGTCGGGATTCATCCCCAGGCACATGCTGCAACCCGCCTCGCGCCATTCAAAACCGGCAGCCGTGAAAATTTTATCGAGTCCCTCAGCTTCCGCTTGTTGTTTCACCATCCCACTCCCTGGTACCACCATAGCGTGAACTTGGTCGTGTACTTTTTTTCCATGAATTGCGGCAGCCGCCTCGCGCAAGTCTTCGATTCGGGAATTCGTACACGAGCCAATAAAGACGCGATCAACCGGGACATCCGTCAGCCGGGTTCCGGCAGTGAGTCCCATGTATTTCAACGCGGATTCTGCGGATTGTTGGTCGACGGGATCGGCAAAATCCGTTGGTGCCGGGATAGGAGTATCCACACTGATGACTTGGCCCGGGTTCGTTCCCCAGGTGACTTGAGGTGCAATATCGGCAGCGTCGTAAATTTCCGTGCGGTCATAACGAGCACCGGGGTCGCTGGGGAGTTGTCGCCAGCGAGCGACCGCGCCTTCAAAATCGCGGGGTGCAAATTCTCGGCCTCGTAAATAATCGAAAGTAATTTCATCGGGGGCAATCATGCCCGCTCGTGCACCCGCCTCGATCGACATGTTGCACACGGTCATTCGCTGTTCCATCGACAGGGCGCGAATGGCCGAGCCCGTATATTCGAGAACGTAGCCGGTGCCCCCCGACGTGGTCAACTGTCCAATCAAGTACAAAATCAAGTCCTTGGCCGTCACACCCCGAGCCAATTGCCCTTCGATCCGCAACTCACAGGTCTTAGGACGCGTCTGCATCACTGTTTGAGTGGCCAAAACATGCTCGACCTCCGATGTGCCAATCCCGAACGCAAGAGCCCCAAAGGCGCCATGGGTTGCAGTGTGAGAATCACCACAAACAATGGTATGCCCTGGTTGTGTCAGTCCTAATTCGGGACCGATGACATGCACGATCCCTTGTTGGATGCTGTCCAAGTCGTATAAGCGGACGCCGAATTCGGCACAGTTTTTCCGCAACGTTTCGACTTGTTGCCGAGAAATAGGGTCAGCAATGGGCAGTCGGCGATCGGTCGTCGGCACGTTGTGGTCTTGTGTGGCTACCGTCAGTTCCGGACGGCGGACGGGGCGACCCGCCAAACGCAGACCCTCAAAAGCTTGGGGACTCGTGACCTCATGGACTAGATGCAAGTCGATATAGATGAGCGTTTGGCTCTCGGAAGCCTGATAAACCGAATGTTGCTCCCAGATCTTTTCAAACATCGTGCGGGGGGCATTGGCGATCATCTGTGAAGTCTCCTGTAACAATTCTCAAATTCGAAACACACGGCATCGGCGGTGACTGGCACCCGTTTGTACCGACACTTTTTTGCAAGCGTTCGAGTTGGTGCCAGCCTATCAACATCCGGGTATCCGATCACGCCTCAATCAGCCGTCAGGCCCAGTTGTTGTACCCACAGACCCTCGGACGACCTCTGCCGTTAAGTGGCGTGAAGTTTTTAATGCCGACAACGTTCTGCGGCGTCAAGCGATGCAAAAACTTAAAAGCTGATTTCGGACAGCCACTTTCAATCATAGAGGGTGAGCTGGATGTTTCACAAGGCAACGAACCGGTTCCGCGTCAAATTTCCGCACAGAACGGCCGAGCACCTGCGACTCCTCCAACCCTATCTTTCCTCGCAGAACACGAGATCACCGAGAACCGGGGTCGAGGAAATACCCGCGGCCAATTATGATAGGAGAGAGCCGACATCGAGAAAGCCGCTAAAACGCATCCGTTATTCCAAACCGTTAGCCAAGACACCATATGTTTCCAGTCCCCGAATACGTGAAGGTCATCATTTTGTCGATTGTGCAGGGGATCGGTGAGTTTTTGCCGATTAGTTCCTCGGGACATTTGGTTGTCATTGAATCGTTTTTAATCGGCCCCAACGAGCGAGCCGATTCGGAATTGAGCATCGTATTGCATTTTGGAACGCTGTTGTCGATCTTGCTATATTATCGAAGACGCATCTGGGCCCTATTGCTCGCGGATCGCCATGTGATTCTCACGTTGATCTACGCTACCCTCCCCGCCGTGTTCGCCGGTTTGATAATTAAGAAAAAATTCAAATTCATTATTGAGAGTCCGCTGTTGGCCGGGTTCATGTTACCCCTGACCGGTTTTATGTTATTGGGATTGCAGCGGATGAAAGCCGGGGAACTGGAATATCAGAAACTCCCGGCGTGGAAGGCAGTGGTCGTGGGCCTGGCACAAGCGTTTGCCATTCTTCCGGGAATCAGCCGTAGTGGGTCAACGATTGTCATGGGCGTCTGGCTGGGGATGCGGCGAGAAGCAGCAGCCACGTTTTCTTTTTTAATGGCCATTCCCGTGATTGGCGGAGCCATGTTGTTAGAGGTCATCGACTCCGGCGGATTCACGATGCCTTGGCAACTCGCCTTGTTGGGCATCGGCCTATCTTTTGTAGTCGGCTACTTTTCTCTTTCGGTCTTAGTCCGGCTGCTGGATTCAGGGAAACTGCATTGGTTCGCCTATTGGCTGATTCCCTTTGGACTGGCAATCGTGGTTTGGCAGTTGAACTTAATGGTTCAAGCTGAGTTGCAGCGTTAATCGTGGTAAACGGTAATCGTGGTAGAGGTGGATCTGAAAGGTCGGGAGTCCCGGAGAGATTAAATTTCTGAGCGGGCGACAAGTCCGCTTTTTGGGGCAATGCCCTGGAGTAAAGGGGTTCCACCAACGTTTCTACTGGGTGCAAGCAAAAAAAGGATTGTTGAGAGAGCCCGCGAGATTTCTCGTTTGTTTTGGTCATTTTATCGAAACCCGGCTGATGAACGTCCGCCTGGGAAACGCTCGACCACACTCGCTATCGTTGGTAGAATGAGTGCGGACACGAATAGAAATCCATTTAATAGGACAGGCACACTTCGATGCTTCACGTTGTAAATGCGCAGAAACTGATGGTCTTGCTCTGCTTATTTCTTTTCTGGACGAGCGGCCCCGTCAATGGCTTTGACGAAGCGTTTTCCGAAGATGATGTGTTCACAGAAGATATTGCGGCAGCCATTGAGTTGGCGAAGCGGGAGCAGAAAGACCTGATGGTTTTGTTCACAGGTTCCGATTGGTGTCCGCCATGCAAAAAGTTAGAAGCCGAAGTCTTTTCTCAACCGGAATTCGCCGAGGGAGCGAAACGAGATTTTGTTCTGGTCAAATTGGACTTCCCCCGTTTGACGGCGCAAAGCAACGAACTGAAAGCGACGAATGGCCAGTGGGCCGAACGTTTGGGAATTTCCGGGTATCCGACCATTGCCGTATTGGATTGGAAGGAACGGCCTGTGGGATTTTTGGGGTACATCGAGGGGGGCCCCGAACCGTTTCTTCAAGCGTTGGTGGAGTTGAAAGAAAAACGAGTCCGACGCGATCTGGCTTTTGATAAATTGCCGACCACCAACGAACCCGAAGAGATCGCCCGCTTATTGGACCAAGGCCTAGCGGTATTGGACGAGGAAGTGGCTCAAGTCTATTACGCCGACGAGATTGAAATGATCGGCGAAATCGATGAAGACAACAGATTGGGACTGAGGGTCAAATATTTTGCCGAGGCCGACAAAGAAGCCAGACAAATTGTGATGACCGACATTTTGATCGTTTCCCGCCTCGAACAACCCGAACGTGCTATCGAGTTTATTGACGAAGTCCTAGAGGTGATCGAGTTTCCAGCGAATGAACGATTCGATGTCTTGCAAGTCAAACTGAATCTGTTGCAAAAAGCCAAACGGGTGGACGATGCGGAAAAGTTATTGGACGAAATGATTGGCATGGAAGGTTTGGCCGAAGAAACCCGCGAGCGCCTTCTGGTGAAAAAATGGTTGCAATTGGTGGGCTCCGGACAACGCGACCGGGCTGTGGCTGATATCAATCGAGTTCTCGCAACTCCAGGCGAACATTTAATGGTTCAATTGCTCCAAGGGCAATTAAAGGCCAGTCAAAAAGATTTTTCGGGCGCAATCGAACTTTTCAACAAAGGGATGGCGAAGTCGCGGCATAAACCTGATATCCTGATTGAAATGGTCGGGGCATTGGCCGATGTGCAATATAAAGCCGGAAGTGAAGAAGATGCCTTAAAAACGCTAGACAATTTCGCCGAGGATACTCAGATGCCGGTCGACCTTCGTTGTGAGGCTTTGCTGCAACAAGCGATGATCATGCGAGAAATGGGGCGAACACGCCCCGCCCTGTTGACCGAAAATCGCGCGGTGGAACTCGCA
>JBGSIY010000667.1:0-3335 GCA_041742275.1 Pirellulaceae bacterium
CTTTTATCTTAGGTTGAGACGCAAAGCCAAGTCGCGCGAGGGCGTCCGGGTTTCCTTGTTTGACCAACGTTCGCAAGGCATGCTTGATCATCCATTCTAATTCTTGACCATCTTGGTTCCCCTCACTTTTCCATCGATCAATGGTCTCGGAAACCAGGTCGGGACGCACCTTAGAAATGTCATTCAAATGGTTGGCCACCGAACGAGTGACATAGCGAGTGGTATCGGCGTGCAAAATATTTAATAAATGTATAGGCTCGGAAACGTCCAAGGAAATTCGACTACCCCATGGCAAAAAAGGTCGCGTCCCTTCACTCGCCAAACGTCGTACGTGGTAATTTTTGTCTTCGGACCATCGAGTCAGTTCCTTCATTGTTTCATCTGGATATTGGTTCAAGAAGGGCCGAATTGCGTATTCCACCGAAAAGCGCTGGGTGATTTCTTTTAACGTACGAAAGGCTACCTTCAAGTCCTTTTGCGTTAGGCCATGACGCACAACAAATTCACCCAATGGCGCGAAAATAAAATCCCCGAAATCGTTGTCCTGCAGGTTGGGATCCAGTGGAGGAGGGAGGGCGGATACAATTTGTCGAGCGGCCAATTTGAAATCAGATGATAGAAAATCACCCAACTCATCCGCGATCATCCAAATGCGTTCCTTCAACTCCAGAGATGGTAACTTCCGCATCACGACTCGCTCAAATTCACGCGCCTTGAAATTGGGTTCACTCGCTTCAAATAACCCCGCCAAATACTTGACCCGCTCTCGATTAAACAAGGCGTCCTTGAGGCTGAAGCCAGTTCCAATTCGTTTTTCGTTGGCCATCAATGTTTGAATTCAGTTTTGGGTTGTCTGGGGGATAATCAAGGTCGACGAACAAGGCCGAACTGTCGTTTTCTGCCTAACTTATGGAGACCATCACCACGAAAACAGGCCATTTTAGGGCAAAAGCCTAGGTTCCCGATACCTGCTGCGATGATAACTTTTTTTATAATAATATCATTTTCTGGCCCAATACATTTTGATATCATTCGAATATCACCCCGAATCGTAAACTTTAGAAATGACCATAATACGAAGGACCTAAAAAATGAAATTGGATGCCAGCAAAGAAAAAATCGTGCGGACAATGCCAGGGAGCGTGATGTTGATCGCGACACTCGTCCTGGCCGCCGCAGTCTCGTACCTATGGTACCTAATCATTTCCGAAGGCAGCACACTCAGGGAGGGAGAAATTGTCAATTTGTGGGTCCTGGCAGCAGCAATCTTGACGACAATCATATTCTTCATTGGCCTGGGCGGATTCTTTACACTGCAGCCGAACGAAGGCCGAGCGTTGATCCTCTTCGGAAGCTACCAGGGAACTGAGAAACGCAGTGGTTTTCATTGGACAAATCCGTTCACTAGTAAGCAACGGATTTCGCTACGTGCACGGAACTTCAATACACCGAAACTGAAAGTCAACGACCGTCGCGGGAACCCAATTGAAATTGGCGCGGTTGTGGTCTGGCGGGTGGCCGACACGGCTCAGGCCTTGTTCGACGTCGACGACTACGAGGAGTTTGTTTCGGTTCAGAGTGAATCGGCAGTTCGCGAATTAGCGAGCCGGTATGCCTATGACGATGGAGAAGAAGGCGAGGTGACATTGCGAGGTGGCATGGAAGATATTTCCGAAGCCCTGCGAAACGAACTCTACGAACGGCTTTCCAATGCCGGAGTGTTTGTCGAGGAAGCACGATTGGTTCACTTGGCCTATGCACCTGAAATTGCCCAAGCCATGTTGCGTCGGCAGCAAGCCGAGGCCATCATTTCGGCGAGACAAAAGATTGTTCATGGAGCCGTGTCGATGGTCGAGATGGCTCTTTCAGAGCTTTCCGATAGGGCCATTGTTAATTTGGACGACGAACGCAAGGCCGCCATGGTCAGCAATCTCCTCGTAGTCCTCTGCAGCGAAGCCGAGACGCAACCGGTAATCAATACGGGAACACTCTACACATAGTCACCAACGATCGACACTCAAAACCGCCGTCGCAATCATCATGCGCACGGCGGCCTTTTCGTTTCGGTGGACGAGACTGAACGTCCTAAGGACGACGGAGGCTTTTAATGTCCGATGACAAAAAATCATTTCCTTTACGGATCTCGCAATCCGTCTATGACGAACTCAAGAGTTGGGCCGAACAGGACATGCGATCTGTAAATGCCCAAGTAGAATTTCTTTTGCGAGAAGCCATCCTCAAACGAAACAAAACTCTACGCGACGAAGAACCCAAAAAGGGTGAACCCCAAAAGGTGTCGGACACCTTTAATGAGCAATAACGACGTCTAGCTAGTTTACGAGGCATGAAATTTGGGATTGTTTGAATATCATCACTCAAGTCGAAAACGAGTACATAAAAATGCGGTTTCCCGGATTTTTACGAATGAAATGCAGGGGCATTTGGCGAGAAGTCTCTAAAAAACCCAGACAGCTGCCGATATACGCCTCACTCAAACAGGACTCGACAGACCTCAAACCACTCCATGTCAACTCCAGCAGATGCCAGCCACGATCATTGAAGAGAACATCCCGTTGGATTTTCGGATCGAGTTTGCTGTCTACCATAGCATATAGATCAGTCGCAAATGACTTGTATCACCCAGCGCCTTTAAATGCTCAAGCCATGCGTTAATTGCTTCGCGTTTGGCAGTGCCGGCATCCCCAAGCGTGCTCCAATCGGCATTTAAGATATCACCCACGATCAACCAGCCGAAACTGGGCAACTGCAAAAACTCTTCCGCCGCGTGCGCGACGCTCCGACTGACGATCTCATCAACTTCAAACGAGGGATCATGGGGAAAATGTTTATGGGTGATTGTCGAAAGGACACGATTCACAGCCAATGATAAACCATCTGTTTCGCCATTAACATCCGTGAAAAAGGCAAGGTCAATGGGGGAATCGGGCGGATACCACGGTCGTTCGTCTTGATGCCAAACACCGTCAATTTTCTGCTCCAGATACCAGGAATAGGTGCGGGACATCTTGGTTCTTCCTTACTTTTTACCCGTGCGTCATCCCTGATTTTGAAAAAAGGATCAACGACAAAGAATCGCACGCCTCGTCGAATTGGCACAACACGAATCTTTGCCCCTTTTTCATCGGGACAGGGTGACAAATTCCAAGAACTATTGTTGAGGAACTGTACCAAAATCAGAATCCTCGTTTAAACAGCGGTCGCCAGGTCAATGTTCAAGTATGTATCAACTAACACTAGAATTGTAATACAGAATTTGTTTCGTTCCATTCCACTACGAGGCAACTGAGACAAAACTCCTTTCCGTGTAAAAAGTC
>JBGSIY010000668.1:0-2555 GCA_041742275.1 Pirellulaceae bacterium
GTTCTTGCAAAGCGAAACCGCACAATCCCCACAAAACAGTCGCCGGATGGCCCAACGGGAGCGACGATGTTCCATGCACTCAAGGACGGGATTAAAGTTGAACTCCCATTTTTTCCATCAACATTTTCATATCGTCCCACGTCTGCTTCTTGGCCGATGGAGTCCGGAGGAGATAGACCGGATGATAGGTCACGACAACTTGACTGGATCGATAACGATGAAACGTTCCGCGGAGGCGACCGACGGGAATGGACGTTTTCAACAAAGCCTGAGCTGCAATTCTGCCCAGGCAACAAATAAATTCGGGCTGAATGATCTCCAGCTGCTGTTCTGCATACTCCCAGCAATTCTGCTGCTCCAGTTCCGTGGGGTTTCGATTTTCCGGTGGACGGCATTTTATCGTGTTAAGAATATAAACGTCTTCACGAGATAACCGACAGGCTTCCATGATACGATTGAGCAACTGCCCGGCAGCTCCCACAAAAGGCTCTCCCGCCTGATCCTCGTCTTGACCCGGTGCCTCACCGAAAAAACACAAGCGAGCCTGTGGGTTCCCTACACCAAATACGGTCTGCGTCCGACACTTGGCCAAAATCTCACAGCGTTGGCAGGCGGCGACATGAGCCGCCAACGTCGTGAGGTTATTGTGCCGAGTCGCCAAGTCCAACTGCGTGCCATAGGGCCGGATGTCCAATGACACCGGGGCCGGACGAGGGGAATTGAATTGAGAGCCAGGAGTGAGATTGGCTGCCGCTGCAATCGCACCCGTTCGCTCAGGGGGCGACGTGTCGTCATCCCGAGAATTCGGGGGCAAAGTCACGCGTTGCGACGCGGATGTGGGCCTTGCCAACAGAGCCTCCCGTGAGACGCTGCTTGCCGAAACACTGCCTGCCGCATTGGCTTTATTCAACATGTTCGATTCCGGCGAGGCCTCGCGAACCAGGGAAACCTCGGAGTGGGTCGGCAGCTGCGCGAAAGGATCACCGTATATCCCGGCGGCCAAAGGCAAATGGGTCACGCCCGCCCGCGACCATGACTTCAAATGCTGCTTCAAAATGACGGTCAATTGCTCGCGATCCATGGGTCTCTCAAATGCACGGGAAACGGGAAGGTTGCGAATTTCCTTGGAAAAACCCCATCGAAAGCGGGGCAGAGAAATCGATTCCTTGCCATTAAACCAAAATGTCGAGCAAATTCCAGTAGTTTGCCCCTCGACGAAATGGCCTTTTGGGGGGACGATATCAGATTCGATCCATTTCACCGTTTTGTCACGCTGTTCCCATGTCTGTTGCCAAAGTTGCTATCGTCGGACGCCCCAATGTGGGGAAGTCGAGTATTTTTAATTGGTTAGCCGGAGTCCGGTTGGCCATCGTTGACAACATGGCCGGTGTTACTCGAGATCGCATGACCTACATGCTCAAGGGTCGCGAACGCTATTTCGAGATCATCGATACCGGTGGA
Source organism: Pirellulaceae bacterium (assembly GCA_041742275.1). Classification (GTDB taxonomy): domain Bacteria; phylum Planctomycetota; class Planctomycetia; order Pirellulales; family Pirellulaceae; genus BJ22. Next base: position 1,462 of record JBGSIY010000668.1, read on the forward strand.
ATCGGCATCAATGATGTCGACCAATTGGACGAAGAAATTGAAGATCAGATCCAACAAGGAATTCAACTGGCCGATTTGCTGTTGTTTGTGGTCGACGCTCGTGACGGCGTGACCAATCTCGACGAAACTGTCGGGCGCCGCCTGCGAGCCCTAAACAAACCCGTGTTGTTGGTGGCCAATAAATGTGATGGTGAAAATTGGGAACTCGCCGCTCAAGAGTTTTTTCGAGTCGGTTTGGGGCCACCCGTATTGGTCAGTGCTAAAAACAACCGCTATAAAGAAAAATTGCTTGAGGCCATTGAAGACCACATTCCCGAAAATCTGATCGCCGACGCCAGCGATTTAGCGGAACCGGACATGAAGATCGCCGTGGTCGGTCGCCGCAACGTCGGCAAGAGTACCTTCATCAACACGCTCACGAACAGCCCCCGCATGATTGTGAGCGAAGTCGCCGGCACAACGCGCGACAGCATCGATGTTCGCTTCGAAATTGACGGTCGTGCGATGGTGGCGATCGATACCCCCGGTCTCAAACGGGGAAAAAGCATTCGCAATGATATCGATTTCTACAGCGATCATCGCGCCCATCGCAGTATCCGTCACGCCGATGTCATCCTCTTGTTCTTCGACGCCGGCCAACGGATCAGCAAAGTCGACCGACAATTGTGCAACTATATTGAAGGCCAATATAAACCGTGCATTTTTGTGGTGAACAAATGGGACAAGATGGCAGAGCACATGCCCACCGAACGTTGGGGCGACTACCTGCGCGATAACTTCACTACCATGAACTATGTTCCCATTGCGTTTATCACTGGCCAAGACGGACGCAATATCAAAAAATTGCTGGATCACGCTCGGATGTTATTCAAACAATCGCGAGAACGTGTGACGACCGGAGAACTGAACCGTTTGATTAAGGAAGCCCTGGAGCGACAGGCGCCTCCGCTGGTCGGTACCCGTCGAGCCAAAATCTTCTACGCTACCCAAATCTCTGTGCAACCACCGACGATTATCATCAAGTGCAATGATCCCGACTTATTCCCTAAAACCTATCGTCGCTATCTCTTGAATTCATTACGCGATGGACTCCA
>JBGSIY010000669.1:0-2280 GCA_041742275.1 Pirellulaceae bacterium
ACAGGGTACTACAATTGGGCATGGAACCAGGCTGGCATTGATCGAACACAATTAAATCGTATTCACCCAATAATGCCCGCTTTTCGAACTCGCTATCGGTTAAAAAGTCACGCTCGCGAAATTGAACATTGGCCATTTTTAAAATTGGTTCGGTCGCCAAGGCTAAACGTAAAAAATCGTTTCCCGGTGTGATCACCAAAATTTGAGCAAGTCTGGGCGGGTTGACCACCGCAAATGCCGTGTTGTCTTGGGCTAAAGCGTCGTCGGGGGTGACGACCAATCGAATCGTAGTCGCTTGGTCTAGATTTTGAAACAACCCGGTGAGTGGAAAACTAATTCCAGCTGAACGCCCTGCGGGGATCGCCACATTGGCTTGTGCGTCGAACAATTTGTCGTCGACGTACAACGTCGCGTCAATGGTTTGCGATTCGGGAGAGGCATTTTTGATCTGGGCAAACGCTTCTCGTTTTTCGCTAACGTTTGGGTCGTCGTTGATCGCAAAGGCTGTGATGCCAACGTTGGTGGGAGGTTCAAAACTACCAATCGAATGGTAGATGGGGGTCAAGTTCCCCAGGGAGAAATCGGTTACATCGGGAAATTTTCCATCGGAGAAAATGTGTAACATCGCGGGTCTCGCATCGGCGACTTGGTAATCTCCGGCTTCCGTGGCTGTCCTGCCCGGATTCGCCAGTCCCGCAGCAGCAACCAACGCGTCTCGCAATTGGGTGGCACGTTGCGTTTGAGGGATGGCATTCAATTTTTTAATCAACACGTTTTTATTGGTCGTGTAACTTTGAACCACTTCGGCCTGATTTGAGAAGCTGATCAACATGGCGGCATCTGTCGGTTCCATACGATTGATCATAATTTCGACCTGCCGTTTGACCTCTTCCAGCCGAGTGACATCGGGTAAATCGGTCGCGGCCATACTGGCGGATTGATCAATCAAAAATACGAAACGATCGCCATCCAATTTGACCCCAGAACATCCGGGTCGCAAGCAAGCCAATATCAGAAAAAGCACCAATAGAATTTGTAAGAGCATCAATAGATTGTTTCGGAGGCGTTGCCACAAACTATTGACATGCATGTCCTCGATGGTTTTTTTCCACAAATACGTACTGGGGACTTGGACGGGCCTTCGGCGGAGTTTGAGAAAATACAACGCGACAATTAACGGTGGGATGGCTAGTAATGCAATCCAGCCAGGAGTGCTCAGGGTACTGATCCAATTCATCTCACCAGCCCTCGTTGCCGCAAGTATCGGGAGACAAGACGATCAACGGGGCGATCGGTGCTGGTCATCATATAAACAATGCCGCGTTTCGAACAGAAATCTCGAGCCGTCTCTATGAATTCTGCTAACGTCGCACGATATTTGTCGATCAATCGCGTGCTCACACTGATTTCGGCAACATCGCCGTCTTCGCAATCGACCAAGCGGAGGTCCCCCGTCAAATCAGGTTCAATTTCAATAGGCGACAAGACATGGATCAGATAAATATCTAAATCACGAGCCACCAAATAACGTAGAGCTTGGTCGTATCCTTCCTTGTCCATCAGATCGGTAATCAAAACGACAATGCCCTTGCCCGTATTTCGAGTACAAAATGATTTGAGGCTATCGGCGAGTGGGAAATTGGCGTCACCAGGGATCGACTCCAGATAGTTGAGCATTCTCCAGAGGTTGGCACGTCCCCGCAAAACGGGACTCTGCACCCCCAAGAGTCCATTGAGGGGTTCAATTTTAACGCGATCGGCGCGGACGAGACCGATGTATCCCAGTGCTGCGGCCAGTTGTTTGGCGTATTCGAGTTTGGAGGGTGTGCCAAAGGACATGCTTTCACTCGTATCGATCAACGTATAAAAGTGAAGGTCCTCCTCTTCCAAGAAAAGTTTGAGGAAGAATTTGTCCAACCTCGCGTACAAATTCCATTCCAAAAAACGGAGATCATCCCCGGGGACGTAGCTACGGTAGTCGGCGAATACGACGCTCTGCCCCTTGCGACGACTTCGCCTCTCCCCTTTCATGCGACCACGGAAGATCTTGCGACTGACCAACTCCATGCGTTCGAGTTGAACCAGGAGTTCGGGGCTGAGCAAGCTCGAAGATTTTTTCTCGGTCATGAATGGGTCTCGGTGATTCGATCCACTGTTCGGTCAACGGGAAAAAAGAAATTTAACCATCCGATTTTTGAGGTGTCGCATTCAAGATGTCGACGAGCACCTGGTCCGTAGACATTCCTTCTGCCATGGCTTCAAAATTAAGAATAACGCGAT
>JBGSIY010000670.1:0-3011 GCA_041742275.1 Pirellulaceae bacterium
AAAAAAACAGAATCCAAAAGGAAAACATCACCAAAAATCCAACTTCCAGTGAAAGTTGGTCTTCTCCACGTCGCCCCGATTTCCACAACCAACGACCGAGTGATGGGATTAAGAAACTCGAGGGAAACATCGCGATCAATAATACGGGCGCGAAATACCACCATGGCTCTTGATGGTTGAATGCATCCGAAAAGCGGAGAACGTGATGACGCCAAAAGAAATAACTTAGAAAATCGGGGTGAACAATTGACATGGCGAGGTACCAAGGGGCGGCGATCAGCAATACTGGAATGGAATAAATGGCCCAGGGACGAAATCGCAGCAATGTTTTGTTGCCCGTTAACATGTGATGGGCCACTAAGACGGGAAGTGTCAGCACAATGATCACTGGACCTTTGGCCAAAAGACCCAACGCACCTCCCACGCTGGAGAACAACCACCAGTGCCATTTTATATGGGGCCCGCGACAGGCGAGGAAAGCAGAGAAGAGTGTGATCAAGGTAAGACAAGTGAGTACGGAATCGGCCGTGACGTACCGGGCACAAATGACAAACCCAAAACTCAAGAGCAAGCTGAGTGCGCCCAGCCAAGCGGCAACGTCCCCAACAAGGCGCCTTCCCAACCCGAAAACTAACATCACGGAAAAGAAAGCGGCGGCATTCGCCGGTAATCGCGTGACTTCCGCACTGACTCCCAACCATTGGTAACATTTCGCCGTGCACCACGCCATCAACGGAGGCTTGTCCCAATAGGGCTGGCCGCCCAGTTGCAGTGAAAGCCATTCACCTGAGTTGACAATATTCATGGCCAACTGAGCATTTCGCGACTCATCGGGTTCAAACAATGGGTATTCTAAATTCAAGGACAAAACCAACCAAGTCAGGATCGCCAGAACCCCCCAAAGTAGCAACCTTTGTTTTCCTGACATGACGTCAACATTGTTTGAAGTTGCCGGCGCCGGAAATTTAATTTCCCCCCACCAGAACTGCAGCGAACGAATGGCCCATTCAATACCCTCCTTCAGCAATGGTGCTGGAATGGGTGGAGAATTCACAATAATCCGGGAAAACTTGATGGGAACGCGTTCCGTTTTCAGCAGCCCAACTAAATTCTCAATGTTCGGCCAATGATTGACGCCTTCCAACGACTCGCAGAGATTTTTCTTTGATACCAAAAATCCTGCAGATTTCCCGGCGCCGTATCCGCACCCAAATAGCAACCCATTGATATGCGCAACCACCCACGACATCATTTTTGAAATCAGCGATCCCGCTGTCGAACGGCTTTCAATCAAACCGCTAAATCCTCCGCTGAAGTTGCGGAGTAGCAGATCAACGGAGTTTTTATCCCATGAAAATTCATGGTCGGCCACGAGAAAAAACTCATGAGAACAGGACATCAACTCCGCGCGAAGTTCGTCACCGTTGGCAAACGTGGCCACAATTTGATTTTTATTTTCGGGGCACTGGGTTTCATCGAGACCGGCCAAATGATTTTTTGTGGCTGCGGTGTTGGTAATCAAATTGGCCAGTGACGCCACGGAAACCGTGCCTAAACAGCGATCGTGTTTTTCAACGATAACCGCTGCGATGGAATCGATTGCCACCGCGTCGTTACGCTCTTCCCTAGAGCATTTACTTTCCATCAATCGTCAATCCAAGAATAAATTCGGTTCAGGATCAGCAGCGCCCTTTATTGAAATCATCGCCACGGGAAACCTATCCATTTGCGATTTTGTAGGAGTTCGTCGGATGATATCAAACGATTGTTCTATGCTTGCAGGCAAATTTGAGTCAATATCATTGGTCTAGTTGGCGAAGTTCACCCTCCGGTTCTCGAAACAGGAGTTGAGGGCCGAACTCCGTCGACTCAGTCGGCGATCTGCTAGCGGCGCTCGAAAAGATGACATTGCAGATTCGTAAGAAGCAAGATTAAATTTGTGGAGTTCATGGAAGAACCTAATATAAGCGAGCCGGTATGCGCAGTCAGGAAGCGAAGAAGATTTCGATCGTGGTTCCCGTATATAACGAAGAAGACAACGTCTCAATGATGGCCGACGAAATCGCAGCGGTGATGGAATCACTCCCACTGCAATGGGAGTTGATCGTTGTGGACGACGGCTCGCGTGATCAGACCGTGCCACGTTTAAAACAACTTGCCGAAACAAACGAGCGGTTGAAGTTGGTTTTGTTGCGGCGAAATTACGGGCAAACCGCCGCGATGCATGCGGGGATCCAAGAGGCGACGGGGGATTTCATTGCCACACTCGATGGCGATCTGCAAAACGATCCACGCGATATTCCCATGATGTTGGCAAAACTCTCCGAGGGTTTCGATTTGGTTCACGGATGGCGGCGACATCGACAGGACGCTCTACTCAACCGTAAACTCCCCTCTCGCGTGGCGAATTGGATTATTTCACGCTCCACCGGCTTTCCGATCCACGATTTGGGTTGCACACTCAAGGTCATGCGGCGCGAAATCGCGCAGGAACTGGAACTGTTCGGGGACATGCATCGATTTATTCCCATTTTAGCTCACCGCCAAGGTGCGAAGTGTGTCGAAGTTGAAACGCACCATCGGCCTCGACAATTCGGCAAAACAAAATACGGTATTGGACGTACCACGAGAGTTATCCTTGACTTGCTCACCATTCTTTTCCTGCTGAAGTATTTTGATAGCCCGATGAAGTTATTTGGGAAGATCGGAATGTGGGTCGGTGGGTTCGCAACGTTAGCCTTGGGGATTTCTGTAGTCCAAGTTGTCTCGGGTGGGCCGAGTCTGATTGGAAACGTTTGGACACTACTAAGTGTATTGTCTGTGTTCCTATCCCTGCAGTTTTTTTGCATGGGTTTGTTGGGCGAGATCGCAATGCGTGTCTACTATGCGATTCAAAGTCACCAAAATTATCAAATTCGCGAATGCGTGAATTTTGATCTATCTCATCCGGTGCTTGGCATGCACTCCGTCCGCCGTGCCGGTTAGAAGCGGGAGCTTAATTCGTGTCCGAA
>JBGSIY010000671.1:0-4524 GCA_041742275.1 Pirellulaceae bacterium
TCCGTTGAAGTAAGAGGATTCAGAGGGTAAACTTTTAAACGTCGGCATCGCGTCGCTCCTTTTCAGGTTGAAATTGAAAAGGAACTACGATGCTTCAAGATCAACGTTCAGGCTTACGCCGCCAAATGCGAATTTCTTGAACAAAAAATTTACCGACGCTGCCGGGAGTGTTCAACTTGATGAAACATCAACTTCTTCAACTCGGTGATGTCTACCGTTCGTCCTCAGGATTCTCAAAGCAATGCGGTCCCTATCAATTTTCGTGTTACTCCTATGCCTCGCAGGCTGTGGCGGTCGCGCCACATCAGGAACAGTGGGCAGTTCGTCTGTGATCATAGATGAAGACAAAGTCGTCGCAAAGGAAGATCAGTATTTCCAAATCTCGTTTGAGTTAAAGCGCACGACTGACGTTCGCATCACTTTCACATTGCTCCAGGGACCAGCAATTGATGTCTATTTCATGGACGAAGCCAACTTCAACAAATGGAACGCCAGGGTCCTAAAGGGGCAGACGACGGGAGACCCCACGTGCTATACAAACCTCAGTTTGGACGGCCTTTCCGGCAACTATACCACTCAATGGGCTACTCTCAATCCAGGTAAATACGCGGTCATCTTCGACAATACAGACTATGGATCAACAGTCCCCCCAATGAACTTCAACGATGACTTTGCTGAAGTGTCCTACAAGATCGAAGCGCGATAGCAAAGGACGAACAAAGCAGTCAACCCGAGTCGCGGAGCGGAAGCGCCTTTGAAATGGACAATCAACTTCCGCGAATTGGTTACAGGCGTCGTTCACCCTCTAATCTAAAAAGAAATTCGATGACGGAAATCCAATCAACAATCACATGGGAACGCGGGGACGCTCAATTTACCGACGGGAGGTATTCGCGTGGGCATTCTTGGAGCTTCGATGGAGGTGCCTTTGTTCCGGCTTCCTCTTCGCCACATATCGTGCCGTTGCCCTTCTCGATCGAATCGGCTGTCGATCCAGAAGAGGCGTTCGTTGCATCGCTGTCCAGTTGCCACATGCTTTGGTTTCTTTCCATTGCCGCTAAACGAGGCCTTTGCGTAAATACCTATCGCGACGCTGCCATCGGCGAGATGAGCAAGAATGAGGACAACAAACTTGTGATTTCGGTTGTTCGATTGCGTCCTCACGTTGATTGGGATGGAGACATTCCTGCAGGTTCCGTAATCGTCGAGATGCACCACAAGGCCCACGAGGAATGCTTTATCGCCAACTCAGTTCGAACAACGGTTATGATAGAGCCAATACTCGCTCGGACGAACCATGCGATGCACAGCGATTCGCCGAGCTAGTCCACTTTACCCAACAAAAACACTATGGCGATCCTGCGATCGCAATCGAGTCCGCTGAATGTCGCAGAGGGCGACGGCAAACGAAGCCGGAAAGCTCATGCTCGATTTTTCCCGCGGATCGTCGTTTGAGTTTGCTGCGGTTTAGGACGGTCTGGTTGCCTTGGGTGGCATAGATCACGACGTCAGTTTCGAATTGTAGACGAAACTCAAGCGGGTCGTCGCTATGCTGATTCGGATGGCAATGACGTTCGAGAGCGTGTCAGAATCGCCAGGAGCGTTTGCTGCTGCCGGGACCGTTTTGGAGCACGAACACCACGATGTAGAACACGAATACGAACAAGACGAAAAACCTTGCACCTCAATCGTTAAAACATTAACCTGTGAATGACCAGAGACCGCAAAGAGTTTCAACAACTAACGGGACATCCCCGCGCAAAAATGGTAAATGGAATTCCCTCGTTTATAGGTGGGAAAAAAAGCCTGTTTGTGTTGTAGTTTCGCAGCTCAGGACAGAACGATATACTAGACATTTGGATTTGTTCGTTAGCCGTCTGGCTGGTCGCGACGTGCGAACAAATGCAGACGAATATAAAAAGGCACGCGAAATGCGGATCACGCGTTTTCCGATGATACGTCACTTGGCCGCAATCCACGACAACCAATCATCGCGACGAATCCATTCGCGGCAACAAACCCGCTCAGCCGGCTCTGTTCGACGTCCGACCTACACGTTATCCGCTCAAAGGCAAATCGTGAACCAAAATACGAATAGCTCAAATCGCCAGGTCTTGAGAAAGTTAGATCTTTCCGACGAAGGGACTGAGAGAATATACTCTAAGTTAACTGCAGAACAACGGGTTCTGATGGTTTGGCCTTTGACACTTACTGCCTGGAAATTTGCGAAACCAAATGGATTTGAACCTAGACTTCAAAGAAATGTTTCTCGCATTGAGAGACGCTAAGGTCGACTTTTTGGTGGTGGGAGCGTACGCAGTTGCCGCCCACGGCTATCCGCGGGCAACCGGCGATCTTGATATCTGGATTCGCGCGAACGAAGAAACCGCGCCTCGCGTCATGAAAGCATTGGCCGTATTCGGCGCATCGATGCACGAAATTTCGGAATCGGACTTTACGACTCCGTCCATTGTATTTCAAATAGGTGTTCCGCCAGGTCGAATTGACATTCTAACAACAATAACAGGTGTTGACTTTGATTTAGCTTGGCAGAACCGACTTCAGATTTCTCTAGATGGCATTGCATTTGATGTCATTGGGCGCCCTGAATTGATTCAGAACAAGAGAGCTACTGGACGTCCCAAGGATCTCGCCGACTTGGCTGCGCTGGAGAGTCTGGAAGAGGGATAACGAATCAGAATTTGACATCGCGTGATGGGGTGTTGACGCTGGAATGGGTTAGTGCGTTGCCGAACGCAGCCGATGCTCACATTCTCTGTTCAAGCGGCTTGGCGATGTAGGGCCCGAGTTGGGGCGGTGTGGGGGGAGATTGGTTTCCGCATTTCCTTTGGCTGGTTTTTTCTGGTGATTTCCCGGGCTTAATTTGGGTTTGGTTCACAGACTTGATACGGCGGATTAGTCAAGCGCCCTGATAGTCGTTGGCGACGGGGGGAACAAGGGATACCCATGGCAGGAATTCATACAACAATTTAGTCCGAACTTTATGAAATCTTGCTCTCAGCGACCTACTCTGGTAGACTGGACTTCAGAAGGATCGAGGGGAGCAGTCAGGGACTAGTAAGCCAGGAGAAACGGTCTTTGCGACACAACCTGTTGCAGCGAACGCCTCTCTCCGCCGGCTCCGTTCGACGCTCAATCTATGAGCCGGAGAACCATCGCCCCCCAGTCAAAAATTCGCCGTCAAATTCCATCGCATGGACGGCAATAGATTCAGCCACGCCAAACACAACGATAAAGCGATCGACATGCTCCCAGAAGAACTCGCCGATTCTTATCTCGCCGGTGCCACGCAGCTTCGGGTGGCCGTTGCCGACATGACCCACGAGCAGGCAATCGCGAGGCCAGTGCCAGGGAAATGGAGCACTCTGGAAGTGGTTGCCCACATCGCGGACTTCGAGCCGATTATGGCCGATCGGATCAAGCGTGTAATCACGCATAACAACCCAACACTTTTGGGGGCCGATGAGAATCTGTTTGCAGAACATCTTTTTTACCACCACCGTGACCTTCGCGAAGAACTGGCAGTCATCGAGGCGATTCGCACTTCCATTTCACGAACCCTCCGGCATTTGTCGGCCGATTCGCTCAGCCGTGTTGGAACCCACAGCGAGTCTGGGATACTGACCCTCGAGCAGCTTGTCCAACGAGCGACAAACCATATCTCGCATCACCTGATTTTTGTCCGTGAAAAGCGCGAAGCACTCGGCTTGCACTGACCCCCAAGCCAATCAGGGGCGGTGAACCCGATCGGTGGTTCCGGCGGTTTTTTTGTCAACGTTTCTCAGTCGCCGTGGCCGCTTGCCCATGCTGCGCGACACCAATCAGGCGTTTTCAACCGCAATACAAACCAAAACCCGATGATCCTTGGCTGATTTACTGTCCGAACTGTAGTAGCATCTATATCCACTCGTAGGAGAAACTCTCACTGCAAGGTGTGGGCTTCGGCACTGATGCAATCTGACACGCCGAACATTTCCAAGTAACTAACTGGTGAGCCGGAGCCCCGCTATGCAGCACCCGTTCAACGAGTAGGCAACGAATGGCGTTTCGTGATCGTGAACCGATCCGTCATCGCGGGGTCAGGTTACGATCCTCAATCGCGAAAACCGGTTAAAACTTCGTTGAATTCTGCAGCTGCGGCATTTGCCTCAAACGTAGCCTCCGCTATTTCTGAGCCTGAACCCGTTTACGTGCTCGACGTCTGCGAGTGCAATGATCGCCTCCATCTTTTGGAACTGAATCCTTTTGGCGGTGCTGATCTTTACGCATGCGACGCAAATGCAATAATCGATAGCGTGTCGGCAGTCGCTGCCGTAGCCTAATTGTGTTGTGGCAAAACCATACCGTGCCTCTCGTAGCGGCCCGTTGATGGTAAGCGTTATTCGGTGCACGAGATTCACAAGACACTACGAGATTCACAAGACATCAAGGAGAATACATGCATGCTTCTAATTTCATTTCGCTTCGAACTGCGTTGATCGGTGTGGCCGCTTTTTGCTTAGT
>JBGSIY010000672.1:0-2410 GCA_041742275.1 Pirellulaceae bacterium
CAAACGATCGAGATACTGTCCGGCGAACAAAGACAAGAAACCACTAGGCGACCCCAATGTCAGACAAATGACCAACGAAGAACGCGAAAAACTTCGCAAAACCAACGACAGCCTGGCAGCCTAGAATGCTTCACAGCGTAGAGATATAGGGTTCCATTGAGTTACGCCAGTGCACAAAAAAAGCTGGAAAATCCAGCTAAATTTTGCATTCCCGGTTGGCAATGTTATCGGTAAAAAACGTCGCAGAAAACGGCGTCAGTCATCCAATCCAGGTTCTTCATTCTATCGTCCAGACGATCTAAGGATTTGAGTACGTTACTGCAACAATCGATTCACCCACAACAGCAAACCACGTAATCCCTCAAACGCTTTCTTTCGAATTGTCGCTTTATTGATTATTGCCCAGATTTACCGTTGCCAAGATTTACCGTTGCCCAGATTTACCACTGTCGGCGCGGAAGAAATTTGGGGATGTGGCACAAACTTTTCACGACATGAACTAAAGCGGAGCGTTACTGAACTAAACCACTCCGGTACGTGTTCTTTTATTGCGGCGTTCTGCGCGGAGTCGAGCGCGTCGGTTGATCTCGCTGGGCTTTTCGTAATGCTCGCGTCGACGCATTTCTTTTTTGATTCCGCTGCGTTCTACTAATTTGCGGAATCGTCGTACTGCTTCTTGAATTGATTCTTTGTCACGTACCAGAAGTTTTACCATTTTGCCTCCAAGACCATCTTCATACACGCCATTCGATAACCTCCCTTTAGTTAAATTCATTGAAAGGAAATTCCGGCCCACAACTGAACGAAAAATAGGGACCTCTTTAGAAATCGGCCCCCAGGGTTGCTGCTTGGCAACTTTTTTGCATTCAATCCCCTAAATGGTAGCAAAATTGCCCTCCTTCTGTCCAGTACGATCACCGTTAAGAATGCCAAACTGCGAAAATTTACTGGAACCGGGCAGAATTTTTCAATTCCTGGGCCTCGAGACCCGCTTGTGATCTAGCGTTTCCACGCCACAATCCGCATGCACTTCAATACAACCCCCGAGAAGGGATAGAAAAAACGTGCGAATTAGGGCATCCCCCACGCCGAAATGCGATTTATCGTTACCAACGAATCAGCTTACCAAATCAACATTATCGACATTTTGCCCCCCCCAATGACCGCCCAACCGCCAGCGGTCCGAAATTTAGAGACAAGAGACGTTCGGTTGAGCTCACAGCATTGGCTGGGATGAACTGATGTCCGGTCGGAAGGAGTCGTCCGTGGAATCGCAATACCAATTCATCCGGAGTTTGCTCAAAGAACAAGAAAATGTTCTTCTCCAATTGGACGAGTTGAACTCTCGAATTGAGGCCGTATTGCTGACCGTTGCTCCACCCAAACACGATGGTGACGAGCTAACAGAAATTTCCGAAACCACGATCTGTTCGGCTGATTCTTCTCCCAGTCATTCTCACAAAGCCGCTTGAGCATCTTCATCTTGACGACGCTTCAAATGGCGAATGGCCACCGGCCGCCCGCTTACTCTTGTTGATCTAAGTTTCCGGACTTCCGAATGGCCCATAACAAGCGGAAGCCAATCATGAAAGAAACAATGCATCCGGTTAATCCCAACAGGGAAAGGTCGTGAATTCCCCAGGGACCCTTTTCAGGAAACCATAACGGAGGGACCTTATAACTGAGCATCAACGCCGACCCTAAGAACAGGGCACTCGTGATCATCCCCACGACCAAACGATTGACGGACGGACCGAGTCTTCGATGGTCCAAGTGAATATCGAAACGACCCGATTGGATTTGCTCCAGAATGCTACCAATCCTCTGAGGCATTCGGTCGGCCAGTTGTTCCATCTGCATATAGAACCGCCTGACCTTGCGCATCTGTCGCACCGGAGAAAGTCGCCGAAGCATCAAAATTCGTTGGTGGGGGCCCATCACTTCCAGCAGGCTGAATTCCGGGGTAAGCAGTCGGCTGGTTCCCTCCAACGTAACCAATACTTTGATCAACAATGAAACTTCGCTGGGCAAGTTGATACGATAATTACGGACAATGGTTATGAACTCATTTAACGCGCTCCGCATATCAAAATCTCTGGCCTTCAAGGTCGCATATTGGCCGACAAAATCCGCAATGTCGCTGGAGAGAGCTCGCTCGTCCAGGTCATACGGACATTTGCCTACTCGCTGCACGAGTGCGACAACCATTTGCACATCGTGGTTGACGATAGCCATCAACATGCCTTCAATGTCCTCGCGCAGGCCCTCGCTAATTCGGCCCACCATGCCAAAATCGAGCAAACCTATATCATGGTTTGCCAATAGAACAATATTCCCTGGATGCGGGTCAGCGTGATAGAAACCATGTACAAAGATCATGTCCAGATAGATCTGCGCACCTCGTTCGGCC
>JBGSIY010000673.1:0-4621 GCA_041742275.1 Pirellulaceae bacterium
CATTTCAAATTTAAGAAAAGTACTTTGTTTAGGGGCTCATCCTGACGACATTGAGATCGGATGTGGCGGCACATTGCTGTCTCTCTTACTCTCAAATCCTCATTTGGAAATGACCTGGGTCATCTTCTCCGCAAACGAAACAAGGCAAGCTGAGGCTGAGGCAAGTTTTCAAGACTGGTGCCAAGGGCGAATTCAACAACAACTCATTATCCATCATTTTCAAGACTCTTTTTTTCCGTGGCATGGCGGCGATATCAAGCAAGCACTGCATCAACTGTCGGCAGAATTTAAACCCGACATGGTTTTCACTCCGAGTCGAAAAGATAAGCATCAAGATCACCGGACGTTGGGTGAACTAACATGGAATGCTTTTCGGGACCACCTTATTTTAGAATATGAGATACCAAAATATGATGGAGATTTGGGGCGGCCCAACGTTTTCTTCTCGTTAACCAAAGACGTGGCTCAGAAGAAAGTTGCTTTGCTGATGTCCCACTTCCGTTCGCAACAATCCAAAGGCTGGTACTGTCCCGAGACGTTTCAGGCAATGATGCACCTACGCGCGATAGAATCGAATTCCCCCGCTGGTTTCGCTGAAGCATTTCATGCGGACAAGCTAGTCTTGTCATTGGGCTGACATGGATGTGAGACGAGATCGAGTTTGTGCTCCGAAGCGATAGACCTTTTTGCATAGTTACTAATTTTTGATCCACTATATAACCTTAAAGCGAGTTAATAGAAAACTGTGAGCCTAAAATTCACGATTGAAAAACTGCGGCAGCAACCGGGCCGAATGACCAAACGCATTCGAGAGCAAGGACTGGGGACTTTTTGTAAGTGGAGCGTTTATCAACTTCGATTCCGTTTGCGCGAGCGAAGATTGGGAATTGACACGTTAGAACACGCCTACGGAATCAATATTTGGGGAAAAAATGGTGGGCAATATTACGATCCCATTGATTACAACTGTCTCGACCTCATATTGAACTACATGCAGCCCGACCCGGCCAAAGATGTTTTAATAGACTATGGATGCGGATTGGGGCGGGCGATCATTGCGGCAGCTCATCATCCGTTCCGCCGGGTCATCGGAGTTGAAAACAACGAAGTCTGTCTGGACCTTTGCCGAAAACATGTGGCCAACGCCGAATCCAAACAACGATGCCAGTGTCCGATCGAAATCGTAGCTGCCAATGCCGAAGATTATGAGTTGCCAGATGACGTCACTAAAATTTTAATGTACAACCCATTCGTTGAGAAAAGCCTGATGAACCAGGTGTTGGCACGCATCAACGATTCGCTTCAACGTCATCCCCGAGAAATTGTTATAGCTTATGCGCCCTTAAGCAAGCACGCTGATTTTCTCGACGATTGTCCTTTCTTGTACCATGTTGAGGACCTACCAACTGCGTTCTGGGACCATGTTTCTATCAAAATATTCCGAAGTCGTTAGAGAGTTACGGACCGTTTGCTATTCATACACCCGTTAGTATGTGAGAATTGAGCATTTCGGATCCATCAACCATTGGGACGGGGCTAACGCCGGTCGGCTAAGAAGAGGTGACAGAGTGGACACACGCTTGAGCCGGTGGACGTGTTGTTTTCCAACAACATTTCGGTTCAAGGAGGGAGGTTTTGTCGGAGGATCGGATTTTTGCCAGGCACCGGTGCGACGATACTTTTTTCGGTGGGCAGCAACAGCACGATATTGGGGGGTAGTGCCGCAAAGATACGTGATACATCCACGCGATTCTGAGAAGACACGATTGCGAGTCAGCAAATGCGGGCTGGTCGACATTGTTTCTAGCGAATCGGTTCTTGCCAGCCGAAGCCTCCGAAGGGAGATTCGCCATTAAGTTGCTTCGATGACTCGGTGCTTTGTTCCGAGTGGAAAACACCTTTGGCAGAGGGCAATTTAGGGAGTCGAAAGCCAGCGGGAACCAACGATTTTAAGCCGGTGTTGGTACCTCGAGCTGATTGCATCGGTTCCGGAATTGGTGCCTGGTTGATTTGAGCCTGGTTACTTGGGAACTCGTTCCACGTGCTATGTGTTGCCAAATTCGACCGGGGAGTGGGACTATTTGTACTCAACTCGACGCGTGTGTTAGCAGGCGGATTTGAAAATGCACCAGATTGATTGTTTGTGGGGTCAAACGCCGGTGGAGCTGGCTCTGACTGAGGAGCTGAGTTGCCATTTTGGGGGAGATGATCATAGGCTGGCAAAGTCGAGGGAGCCGTAGAGTCTAGAGTCGATGGCAATTCATGGGTTGAAGGGGTCCAGGATTGCGGGGTTTGTCCCAGGTCAAATCGGCTGGCATCAACATAGTCGATGAGCGTGCCCATGGCGCGGCGCAAAAAGACTTGTGATTGCTTCATTTCCTTTTCTGCGTTGGCAGTGATCGCTTCTGCTGCAAAAAGTTTTTGCTGCGAGACTAAAAGTTGATCCAACACGAGGCTTTGCGTTTGCCCCTCTGACCAATCGCCCTCTGTCAATGCAAATGTTTCCCAACGCAGTACATTTTGTTCGAGTTCAGCCTGGGCAGCCTCCAGCGAAGCACTGGCGGTGCGGAACGTTTCATCCGCAGATTTCAGCCGCCAATACGCTTGCTGTACATCGGTTGTGATATCGATGATGGCCTGTTCGACCAAGGCACGAGCTTGAACCATTTCCAATTCGCTTTGCCGTAAACGACTATGAGCGGCCCGATTTCCGTAAGGCAATTCGAATGATAGACCCGCGGACACCCCGGGAGTGGAACCAAATTGACCTTGCCATGCGCGTTCGATTCCGGTGCCTCCGTCGAGGGCGGCCACGTAGCTGCCAAACAAAAGTGAAAGATCAGGGAGGATTTGATTGGCGGCCACTTGGTTGTTGATCGCAGTAATTTGTGTTTGTTTGATTGCACGTTTAAGTTCAGGACGCTTTTCCAAGGCGATTTGAGCGATTTGCTCAATATCCCAGGGGACATCGGCATCGAGAGGCAATTCTGTAGTAACCAATTCTACATTTACGTTGGCAGCATTGATGCCGTAGCCCATCAAGCGTCGGAGAGCAATTTCCGCATTTCTTACATCTCGATAGGCATTCGCCAATTCGGTTTCTCGAGATCGCACTGCCGCACGAGCCTGCGCGACCTGAATCGCTTGGGTATCCAGTTCTTGGCGGCCTTCGATCAGTTTAAACGTTTGCAAGCCGCGTTCATAGACACTGCGTTTTTGCAACAAAGAAGCACGAAGGGCATACAGATCCCAGTAGGCGTTGACGACCTCGAGTAGTTCGTTTTGCAATTTCGCTGAGAAGTCGTCCCATTCGACATCCGTCGTGGTTTGAGCCAGCATAATTTGGCTGCGATTGATATATTGGCCGCGACCTCGTAACAATGGTTGTTCAAAGTTCAGCGACAGGACCGCTGTCCCTTGATCTTGTGGCGTAAAAAAACGTGAGTTACTGTTTTGAAAACCAAGTTTCTGTTCTAAGTCGACATTGGCGCCTGAAAAAGTCTTGCGGCGCAATCCCGCAGTTCCCGTCCAAATGTTGTCTTTAAGAAAGGGCAAGCCGCCAGTTGTCAGCGTGTTACCGACTGGGTCAACTCGGTCATCGTACATTGATTTGGCAAATAGTGTTGGATCGAAATTTGCGCGGGCGAGTTCGATTCCCGTTTCAGCGATCAGCGGCTGTTGGCTAATAGCTTGAATCTTCATAGAATTTTCGAGAGCTAGGTAAATCACTTTCTGCACATCAATGGCTTCATAGTTCTCAAGGTCTAAAATTGGGTCGGTTACCTTCTCCCGCCACCAGCGGTTGACCGCAATGGACTCACTGTGAAATGAATTTTGCAGTAACGCCGAGTCGCGGTTTTTTGCAGCCGATGGGGCCACTGGCTCAAATTCTCCACCACCAACAAATGAATCCGCGTTTGCGAAACTAGGTTCGGAAGTTGCGCTCGAATGCGAGGGGAGTTCAGTATCTTGAGTTGTAGCGAAGTCGTCAGAGTTGGGCAGAGGCTCCTCGTTCGAAGTGTTGAGAGAGAGAATCGACTGAGGCTCAGCAGATGGAACTGCAGCTATTTCGTGGTGAATCTCCGGTGATGGGGTCTCGATGCTTTCGCTTTTGTTTGTCGACTCGGGATTCAGAAGGGAATCCATCGAATCAGAATTGATGTTGCCCTCAACTGGGGTCCCAAATAGGTCTGCGGAAACGTTTTCCAGCGATTCGGAATCCGTCGTTTCAACTGAGTCGGTGTCTGAGGCCTGCAAGTCGTTTACTGCTGGCTTCCGTGACCAAAGACTGGGGTCAAATTCCGTTTCATTACGAGGCGGACTCGAGCCTGCTGTTACCGCCCAAATGTTGTCTTGGCGATCACGATTTAGTTGAGGTATCGTGGGTGGAGGAGCGTGAGCTTCTGCTGTGTTCTCAGGAGAATTCAATTCTGTTTTTACTGTACTCGGTTCGAAAGGTGGCCGGGATTGAGAAGCAGGACCATCGGCAATCGCGTAGGGATTTCGAATGATTCCACTCGTGGCCAAACGCTGGTTGATCTGACCTGGCGCCAGAGACCAGGGGGAGCGCACGTCCCGCGATGAATCGGAAGTCTTGCCTCGAGAATCGTCAATCGAAGGC
>JBGSIY010000674.1:0-3395 GCA_041742275.1 Pirellulaceae bacterium
GTTGGGCGGGATTGACTTAAATGGTAGGGTTAAAATTGGCAGGTGGCCACCGATAAAAGTTTTTCCCGCATCATCGCGGTTTGCCCGAGGGTTTACGTGGGGCCTGAATCGGTTGGGCATCTGAGTCATGACGAAGAAACGGAATTGGGCTTGCTGTTAGACTTAAAACGTTATTGGAGCAATTTGATAGATAGCCAATTGGTTTTGATCAGAAGGTGAGACTCTTTCGCCAAAGCTTATCAGATGCCAAATCATGACGTTTAAGCCAAGGGATCTGCTTGACGCGTGGTTAATCGATTCATTGGGGCTTTCTGAAGGAGTTGTTCTCGAGCCCCCTCATTGTGGTTTTCCTTAGGAATTGTCCCGAAATAAAATCCGTTTTTAAAATTAGCCGGAGTGCACTAGCACCCGGTTTTGCAGGGAACCGGACGCTAGCGCGTTTCGGCTAATCCGGGAACTTAATTCCGGACAATTACTTAGTTGGCTACTCACAGGGTTTACTCACAGGGTTTACTCACAGGGCTATTGAAACGAAGAGCAATCAAGGCAGCCAGTTGGAAAATACCGAGCTGTTTGATGTCGGTCGGAGCCAGGTGTATGATTTGTCCGTTGGGTACTCGCGGCGCAGCTGATGTTATTTGATCATGGTACGTTTGTCTTTTTAATTCTCCTTCACGTTCCTAAAATGTATTGAACGGTATTCATGGCCGCGGCGAAAGTATTGTTAACGGGAGTGACTGGTTACGTAGGAGGACGCCTGCTGCCATTGCTGGTAGCCGAAGGCGAGTCTGTTCGCTGTGTAACGCGTCGGGCAACCGGTCTAGCGGAATATGCGGGTGAGGCTGTTGAATTTGTTAATGCCGATGCTGCGGATGTGGAAGCCTTGAGTCGCGCGTTGGAAGGGATTGAAACGGCGTACTACTTGATTCATAGCATGGGAGAAAACGACGACTTCGCAGCCGTCGATCGCAAGATTGCTGAGAACTTTGCCGAGGCGTGTACGCGGAATGAAGTTCGGCAAATTATTTATTTAGGTGGGCTAGGGAATCCCGACCACCAATTGTCGAAGCATTTAAGGAGTCGCCAAGAAATAGGGAATATCCTGCGAACTTCCACTGCCAGTGTGATCGAGTTCCGCGCTTCGATCATTATCGGGTCGGGGAGCTTGTCGTTTGAGATGATTAGAGCACTCGTTGAGCGTTTGCCCGTGATGATTTGCCCCAAGTGGGTTCGCGTGTTAGCACAGCCGATCTCAATTGAGGATGTGCTGTCGTATTTATTGGAGGCTCGGCATCGGCCGCCGAATGAGACGGCGATTTTTGAGATCGGTGGTCCGGATCAACTTTCTTATGGCGACATCATGAGGCGTTATGCTCGGCAACGTGGACTGACTCGTTGGATGATTCCCGTGCCATTTCTTACACCTTATCTTTCGAGTTTGTGGCTGGGGTTGGTGACTCCTCTCTATTCGCGGGTGGGGCGCAAGCTAGTGGAAAGCATGCGAAATCCTACGTTGGTATCCAACAATGTGGCGGACCGATATTTCAAAGTTCGTCCTCGAACGACCGATGCCGCCATCGAAAGGGCTTTGGTGTATGAAGACCAAGAATTTGCCGCTACTAGATGGTCCGATGCATTTTCGGCAGGGGGAGAGCAGAAGAGTTGGGGAGGCGTTCGCTTCGGATCGCGGCTGGTCGACTCGCGCACGCGCCAGGTGGCAGCATCCGCTGAGGCGGCCTTTCGGCCAATTCGTCAGATCGGCGGTCAGACAGGTTGGTACTATGGCAGTTGGCTGTGGAAGCTACGCGGTTTTCTAGATTTACTGGTGGGCGGGGTTGGCGTGCGGCGTGGGCGACGTCATCAGGATCAGATCCGGGTTGGCGACACCATCGATTTTTGGCGAGTCGAAGCATTCGAGGACAACCATTATTTGCGTCTTGCCGCAGAAATGAAGGTCCCCGGTCGGGCGTGGTTGGAATTTGAAGTCACGGAATCGGAGGGGAACACGACGGTACGCCAAACGGCGATATTCGATCCCATAGGTTTGTTCGGAATTGTGTACTGGTATTCCTTGTTTCCACTGCATCAGTTGGTATTCGGAGGGATGTTAAGGAACATTTGTCTGGCTATTAGCAATCCCCAGAGGGACTCGGCACGATCCAGCGCCCAGACTCAAAATCGTTAGTGGTGGACGACAACGAATGTGAGAATCATCGACGCCGGGCTTCATGAAGCTTTGTAGGCCAGGCGTCTGGGAATCAAGCGGGCCGCTTGTCTCAGGGCGTAGTTTTTAAGGCTTCCAGCGACAAAATTGTTCAAGCACGCGGACGCGGCGTGTTACTCAGCAAGTGTTGGGTGGCGGAACGTTATTTGGCGAAACGGCCTCAGCCTGTTCGGGTGACAACGGCGTTCATCGACGTTGAATCACCGATTCTCGCACGACAATTTGGACAGGCAATTTGGGAGTTTCAAAGGGTTGATTGTTAAGCAAGTGCAAAATCATATTTGCTGCCGTCGCGCCCATCTCGAGAGCAGGTTGGGCCACGGTGGTCAGGGGCGGCGTAAGGTACGCGGAAACAGGTTGGTTATCAAAGCCAATAATGGAAATGTCCTCAGGCACGCGAATGCCGCGGCGATAAAGGGCCAGTCGGGCTCCAAACGCCATTTCATCATTGGCGGCAAAAATCGCTGAGAAATTAAGGCCTCGAGACATGAGGGACTCGACCGCCATGACACCTGATTGACTGCTGAAATTGCCTTCGACAATTAATTTTTGCCGTACGGGAATGTTCGCCTTTTGCAAGGCTTTTTTGTAACCCGCGAGACGATCTCGTGCATCATCATGTTCCCGGATGCCAGCCAAATGAACAATTTCGGAATGACCCAACTCAATCAAAAACATCGTCGCTTGGAATCCCGCTTCGACGTTGTCAATGTTGATGCAGCGGTCCTCCCAACCGGGGAGGGTTTGGGCAACGAGCACGGTTGGTTTTTCTTGCACCAGTTTTTGCAGTGTATCGGCCGAAAGTTTGCCGCCAATAAGAACCAACCCGTCGACTTGTCGATTCAGCAATGTGCGAATGGCGGCCAGTTCGATTTCGGGTTTCCATTGGCCATCCACAAAAATGGGCGAATAGTCGTTGCCGGTTAAAGCGGAGATAAGGCCTTGGGTGACGGTGTCATAAAAGGGGCTGCCGATATTTTGAGTGACGACACCGATTGTCATGGAGTGCCCCCCGGCGAGACCGCGAGCGAATAGGTTGGGTTTGAAATCCAGCAGTTTCATTGCCTTGAGGACAGCGGCTTTCTTTTTCTCATTGACGGGAGTTGTGTTGTTGAGAACCCGGGACACGGTACTTTTGGAGACATTCGCCTTCTTGGCGATATCCTTGATC
>JBGSIY010000675.1:0-4936 GCA_041742275.1 Pirellulaceae bacterium
CGATTGTCGAACTCACGCAGCTTCTTGCGGGCTTCATCCAGCATCGCCTGGGACAAATCAATACCAACGCAAACGTGGCCTCTTTCAACCGCGGGCAACAGGGAGCGACCGGTTCCACAACCGAAATCAACTACGACCTTAGACGAACCGGTACCAAGATCGAGTAGGTAGTCGGCGACAATCAGTGCATCGTGACCGGCGACTTCATTATTCTCGAGCGAGGCATCGTATTGGCGAGCCACCGCCGGTTCATGGATATAATTCCAATTTCCTGGAGGAATCCCGTTCTGTTTGTTCACGTAGCTCAATTTCGCAATTTCCCTCTGGGGAAAGTCGGTTACTCTCATTTTTGCCACCGGGAACTGCCAGTTGCTGGCCGATTCGCATCGTTTTGGACGCCAACGAATCGCCCCAATCGGTAAACGAGATTGGAAGTATCGTCGAGCGATTAATCAAGCCCACTTGTCGCAGGCTTTGGCCATTTGTTATCGTCAAGGGATCAGCGGATGTACTTTAGAAGCGAATTTGAGGATTCTCGATCCTGATCCTTCTCGCTGGTTTCACTGGTAAAACATTTTTTTGGAGACGACTGTTGTGGCAATTCGAGTTGCGATCAATGGATTTGGACGTATCGGCAGACTAACGGCCCGGAACTTACTTTCCCAGCCAAACAAATTTGAACTGGTCGCCGTCAACGACCTAACGGATAACAAGATGCTGGCAACGTTGTTGAAATACGACAGCACGCACGGACGGTTCGACGGCACCGTGGATTCAGACAACGAAAATCTGATCGTCAACGGCAAAAAAATTCGTGTGTATGAAGAACGCGACCCTAGCAAGTTGCCTTGGAAAGAACACAACATTGACGTCGTAATCGAAAGCACCGGCGTCTTCTCGGCTCGAGCCGCTAATGGCAAGCCAGGTTATGACTCCCATATCGAGGCGGGTGCCAAAAAAGTTATCCTCAGTGCTCCAGCCAAAGACGGCGCGGATCTCACAGTTGTCTTTGGGGTGAATGAACACAAACTCACCAAAGACATGAAGTGTGTTTCCAACGCCAGTTGCACCACCAACTGCTTGGCTCCCGTTGCCAAAATCTTGCACGAAACGTTTGGTATCGAAAGTGGCCTGATGACCACCATTCATGCCTACACCAATGATCAACGCATTCTGGACTTGCCACACAGCGATCCCTATCGCGCCCGTTCGGCTGCATTGAATATTATCCCAACCAGCACCGGGGCCGCCAAAGCCGTGGGGTTGGTCATTCCTGAACTGAATGGAAAACTGACCGGCATTTCCATGCGTGTACCCGTTCCGACGGGAAGCGTGGTCGACCTCACGGCCAACCTAGCAAAAGAAGCAACCGTGGAATCGATTAACGCGGCAGTCAAAGCCGCTGCAGACGGCCCGATGAAAGGCATTCTCTGTTACACGGAAGACCCCATCGTTTCCAGCGATATCGTGGGTGACCCGCACAGCAGTATTTTTGCTGGTGACTTCACTCAAGTTCTCGGAAACTCAGGAAAAATGGTTAAGGTCATTTCCTGGTACGATAATGAATGGGGCTATAGCTGCCGCACCGCCGATTTGGTCGAATTATTCGGCAACATGTAGATTCGATTCTGCAGAACGCGTTGCTGTTCTCTGGTGGTTTGCATCTAAAAACATGGCGCAACAATGCGCCAGTCGTAGTCGACGGTCGGATTTGCCAGGACAACCGGAAAACAAGATTTCTAAATTCAACTAGCCCATTGTCAGCCTTTGACAGTGGGCTTTTTTTATCTAGATCGACGGGCACTCGATTTGAAATTGTCCGCCGTTACCGTAGAAACAATCGATTCGATCACGGGGACGAAGCTGATTGGGATCGAAACAAAACAGAGTAAACGATAACGTTCCGATACTGTATCAACGGGGTTTGGCGGTCATGAGGGATTAAAAAGATTGTCAAACAGCATTCTCAAAAAACCAGCCTTGACCAGAGCCTTCTGCCCCTACGGTCAACCAGCAACCAAAATTTCACCGCGACCACCCCAAACATGATCGCCGTAGAACATGTCCCACGATCGAACACGATCATTGGCGATCCGATGCGACAGCGAATGCAATCCCAACTGGCAGTCAGGAAGTCCAGCCAAATCTTTTTCCCACGCGGTCAGCAGCATCGAAATGGCAACTAATGGGAATTTACCTGAGTGGCGAAAGCGAGGGAGGGGTGGCTCTTCGTCCGGCGGAGTGAGCGCAAGAATGGTTCCTCGTTTCATTTCATGTCCGAATTGGGAGCCGATCCGCCTCCCAACAAACAGGCTTCCGGCTAACATCTGGTAGCCGGCCCTGGCCCCACAGTCTCCCGCAATCACTAAATTTCCTCGTCGCATCCGCAAGCCCGCGAGGTCACCAGCATTACCTCCAATCAAAAGGCTGCCGCCGGACATTCCCTTCTCGCCCGGCGTCTCCGCTCCACCGGCACGCTCGCCCACGTCCCCGGCCACAATCAGCTGGCCACCTTGCATCGCAGTCCCAACGCCATCGCCGGCATTTCCCCGAATTTCAAGGCGTCCCCCCGACATTCTCGCTCCAACCCGACAGCCGACATTCCCGTTGACGATAATAGTTCCACCTCGCATCGCGGCTCCCAACCCGGATACGCGATCCAATTCCCCTTCCCAAACCTGAATGCGATCTTCGCCAGCACCCTCGATTTGAAACACGTCGCCCAGCGAACAATACTGATTGCCAACTAAAATTTCAACTGCCGCCAATAACCGACCACTCGTCTCATGGGGACATACGACAAACATCCGCGTCAAGTCAATCGGCAGTCTTGTTTCGGATTTGAGCGTGAATGTGAGTGGCATGTTCTTTAATGCAGACACAGAAGTTATGGAATCAGTTTCGTGCGGGCGATGTAGTCTTGTAGGCCGCGTTCCGGCGAATAAATTGAAAATACAAATCCGACGACCATGACGATGCAAGCCGCAAACGTTGAGAACATCACGATCATCGATTGAATGGGGTACTCTTTGACTTGACTCCGCCAAAACATGGATTTAGCCACAACATCTTGATTTTCAGTTGACATTTCGGCAGACAGAAATCGCCTAGCATTTATTTGTTCGAAACTAATCTCCAACAAAAGTGGCATGCACACAATCAAAACACAAAACGGAAGCCAGGCAAGAGCCATGCGAACTCCGCAACGCCACCCTGGAGCGAGTTGACCATTGCGGTTGCGCACCTCAATCCCCAGAAACTGAAAGACAGGCCCTCCCCGCGTCCACATGCCGATGACAAAACACATGGCTAATGTCGCCAGCAGAGCCCAACCAATTTTCCAAATGGGAAAGTATCCCACTTGCGACAGAACAATCCACACGAATAACGTCAACGAAATCGCTAACAACGACCATTCAGTCCCCATGGTGACCGCCAAGACTCCAATTCGGGAATCCCACGTCAGCTTAGAGGTTTTACGGCATTCGACCTCAAGTTTCCCTTGCAGCCAATTTAGCGTTTCCACCGAATCTGATTTTCTGCGAAAATCATTGATCATTTCCTGAGTCGTCTGGGGGAGAGAGGGCAAATGCAGGCACCAATCCATGAGATCTCGCAACAGCGCGAAGGCCGAACCCAGTTGCTGTTCGGCTGAATCGGGATTGGTAAGATTCCTCAAAGACAGATTAGTATGACCATTACGAGGTTGATTCATAGGGAAATCAATCAAGCAGCCTTGGCCCTCGCGTCGCACAATAAAATGACTCAATG
This sequence comes from Pirellulaceae bacterium, assembly GCA_041742275.1. GTDB lineage: Bacteria > Planctomycetota > Planctomycetia > Pirellulales > Pirellulaceae > BJ22. The sequence continues at coordinate 3,772 of JBGSIY010000675.1, forward strand.
ATAGCCCTCGCGGAACCGTGCCATCGGCCACGGCGGCTCGCAATTCTACTGTTAAATCGAGAATCGGATGCTTCAAATCTTCCCAGTTACTTTTCGCTTGCCGCACGGCAATCTGTGAAAAGGGGACACCGCCAAAATATTCGATGGCGTCCCAGCGTCCTGCTTCATTGATGCCCCCTTGAAGCCACCGATTACGCGTCGAGCGATTAATGTGTCGAAGAATTTCTCCACCATCACTGTCTTGGTTACGCAAGAAGATCAAACTATCCCGTTCGAGAACATCATCGTGCCCCAAAAAAATCTGCCCCGCTGCATCGTCTCGAACCTTCCCCAACAGCTGAAACCTGCCCAGTGACCGAGGGTCGTTTGCACTCAGAGGCTTGACCTGAATGTTCTCAATGCCTTTAATAATCTTTTGCCGTGCGTCCGCCAATTGAACCACTCTGGTACGGCTGAGCATGTCATGCAAACCACGTAACCCATTGCCTTCACGCATCGTCAACAGACAAATCAAACCAGGCAGGGCAATCGGCAGGACGCCATAACACCAGGTGACCATCATCGATTCCATGGACATTAAATTGGACGTGTCTTCAGCCCAGGCGGCGGCAAACACAGAAACCAACGGCAAACCGAAGCCGCTTGGAATGGCGAATGAGCGAACAAAGGCTTGCCATAAACGTGGCTTCTCACCGAATTCACTCACAACACGGAGGTTAAACATCCGCTTCCCCCACGTTCTACCCCACATCCATTCACAGAGGGTGAAATAAACCAGGTAGACAATCCAACCCATAACGCCGATGACCAAAGAGGCATTTAGGGCGCCTTGAATCAAAAGTTCCGTCTGTGCCTTTTCGTCGGCAGTTGATGACATTGCTGAAAAAGTATAGTAGATTCCGATCGCAGCCCCCATGATTTGCATGACAAGTTGCAAACCCGCATAGTCCAACATAAACGCCGCTGATCGGCGACCGATCTGGACCAATGATGCCCCATTGGAAGCAAACGGAATCAGAGCACTGCGCAGGGACTCTAAATCTTGATAGCGATCGGTTGGATTTTTCTCCAGGGTACGCTTGACAATAGAATCTAACTCTCGCGGCAGCCCGACAACCAATTGCGAGAGCGGGGGAGGAGAATCCGCGATGATTTGCGCCGTCAC
>JBGSIY010000676.1:0-3373 GCA_041742275.1 Pirellulaceae bacterium
GCATTAGCTGAGGATCCGCGTCTTAAACGGCGGAGGCGCGAAAGGGTGAAGATTTGGTTTGGTTGGCTGTTTGCCGTAGTAACCACGTTGATCTTGGGGAACACCCTCTTTATCTATTCGGCAGCCACGCCTGGCGTTTTCTTGGCGATGATGCTCAAGCTGCATGTTTGGTTGGGTTTGACGTTAACCGTGGCCATGGTTGGTTTTTCGGTACCTCATTATTTGCAACGTCGACGTCATGCGAATCAACGAGCGAAACTGATTGGCTACGTTTTAGGGATCGCTTTGCTCGGGGCGGTTGGGCTGGGCCTAACCGTAGTTGCCCTGGGGAGAAATCAATCACCGGTTTGGGTTGTGCGAGGGCATGAGTTTTTGTTTGGTGCGGCCTTAGTCACCTTTATCGCACATCGGCTCGTGGCAATCGCCACGCCCGTTTGGCGTTACGAATTAGCGGGTCTGGTGATTGCCGCTGGATTGTTTCTCGGATTTTGGGCGATGCATGCCAGCTTGGATAAGTCTAGCGGTTCGAACTCCATCTCGTTAAACAACATTTCGTTACCGGGCAAAGCAGATTTTTTGGCGAGTCCAGCGACTACGAACACCGGGCATTTTTTATCAGTCGACGACTTAGCGAACTCCGATTATTGCGCGACGTGTCACGTGGAGATTGCCGAGCAATGGGAAGGGTCGGCCCACCGTTTTTCTTCATTCAATGATCCGTTTTATGAAAAAACGGCAGGGGTGTTGCAACAAAACCGAGAACCAAAAACGCAACAGTTTTGTAGCGGATGTCATGATCCCTTAGTGTTGTTGACCGGGAATGTAAACCAAGAAGTGACTCGGCATACAACCAATGCACAACAGGGCATCACTTGCCTCGCCTGTCATAGCATTGTCGAAGTCATTGATCGATCTGGGAATGCCGGGTTTGTGGTGGCGAAACCGGACCATTATCCATATTTTGGCAGTGACGACCCCCATGAACAGCAGATGAATCTCAGCCTGATCCGCGCGAAACCAGAAAAACATAAACAGGACTTTTTGAAGGAGTTTCACCGCACCAGCGAATTCTGTTTGACGTGTCATAAAACCAGCTTGGAAGAACACGTCAACGAATATCGTTGGAAGCGCGGCCCCAATGACTTCGACCCCTGGTTCGATAGTACCGCCGGAATGAATTCCGCATTGACCTTTTATAACGGTGAACAAGTTAAAAGTTGCCAGGAATGCCACATGCCAGATGTTGCGAGTAATGACCCCGCTGCTCGTGACGGACTAGCTCGTGACCATACTTTTCCGGCAGCCAATACAGCGCTGGCCATGGTTCACAACAAACCAGACTGGTTGAGGAAGACCGAAGAGATTTTAAAAGATTGTATTACGATCGATATTTCTTCGGCAATCGATGTTAACAATTTGGCACCCGAAAACCGGATCTTTCCATTGGAACGGACCGATGCCGCTTTTGCACCAGGAAGTCAGGTGCGGGTTGAAGTCGTGGTTGCCAATACCAAAGTAGGGCACCTGTTCCCAAGTGGAACATTAGATCTCAATGAGCCATGGCTGGAGTTTATTGTCAGCGATTCCAATGGCAAACCGATTTTGGCCAGTGGGTTGATGAGCGAAGACCGCCGTTTGGATCCGACAGCACATCGCTTTGATGTTGTATTACTCAGCAAAGAAAGCAATTTGATTGACATTCACAATGTGGAACATTTTCACTCAGAGTTGTACAACAATGCCATCCCGTTGGGGCAATCCGATGTAATTCGTTTTGATTTCCAAGTGCCAGAACTGCCTGCGGGTGAAAAGCTAAAGTTGTCCGCACGCGTTCGCTTCCGCAAATTCAATCAGCAATATATTGAGTTTGTTTACGGGAAAGACGCCCCCGTTTTTCCCATTGTTGAGGTTTGCCGGGATGAAGTGGAAGTGGCCGTGGGGGAAATCAATCCGTCGGCGTGGGAACCAATTTTGCCAACTGATAAAACGGCCGCGGAGGCATTGGCCAGACGCATGCGGAACCTAGGGATCTCTCACCTCCGACAACGTGATACGTTGAATGCCTTATGGGCCTTCCAACAAGCGGCCAAGATTACTCCCAATGATCCGGACCTTTATATTGATATGGCCCGCTGTTACTTGCAAACCGGAAACTACTCTGAGGATTTAGAGGAAGTGCTCCGCAAGGCGGATGAAGTCCGTCCCGGATTCCACAAAACGGGTTTCTTCTTTGGGCGATTGATGGCGGCTCGCGGCAAATTTGATAAGGCGATTCGAGCCTATGATTCGACTCTGGCTCTATTTCCAGATGATCGCGTTGTTGTAAACTCCAAAGGCATCGCCCTGTACAAATCCCAAAAGTATCAGGAAGCCATTGATGTTTTCGCCCATACTTTGGCTATCGATCCCGAGAACGTGGAAGCTCACAACTATTGCTTCCTGAGCCATCGAAACTTGGGCAATAAAGAACAAGCGAGTTTTCATGAGTATTCTTATTTGCGTTACCAACCGCAGGAATCCGAAAAATCAATCCACGAATTGTATCGACGGCGGAACCCAAATGCTGACCGCGAAGCGAACTTGCAGCATGTTCACCCATTGTATCCGCCCAGCGAAATTCAACGTTTGGTAGAGGACGGGGAAACGTATCGGTACCCTCATTCCGATGTGCAACCCAAAAAGGTGACCGATGCCACTGCGCCGATTCCAATGGGACTTGCCAATTGACAAAACGGTGGAATGGAGCGCCTGCTTTTTTGATGGCGGGTAAGCAGGCAATCCGCATTCTGGACGATAAAAAAACTGCCAGCCCATTGGTAATGGCTGGCAGTTTTTTGTTATTCGATGAAAATATTTTAAATTGCGATGACGTTGTTACTGTTTGGCATTAAGCATCCAACGTTTCACAAGGTGCAGCTAATGTTTGGTAAGTTGCAAACAACAGGATTCGAAAAGGAACGCCGCCACGTCGCTCGAAAAATCTAGCCTCACTTTAATGACCCTTGTTGGTTAGCGGGAACGGCCGATTCTAGTCTCACACCGTTCAGCGTTCGTCTGGGGACGCAAACGTCGGGCGTTCTTCTATTCCGCTAACTTTTTAACTTGGATATTGCGGTACCATACCACGTCTCCATGGTCCTGCAAACAAATGTGTCCCGAGGCGTTGGCACCGAATTTTTCCCAATCCTTGAATTTGCTTTTGTTGTATCGTTCCTTCCAGTCAGCTCCATTGATTTCAGTCTCTGCAACCTTGACCCCATTCAACCAATGTTGGAGCAATCTACCATCGAGAACAATTTTCGATGTATTCCATTCTCCCACCTTCATCAATTTTTTATTTTCTGGAGCATACATGGCATAGATAGAACCGGCC
>JBGSIY010000677.1:0-2425 GCA_041742275.1 Pirellulaceae bacterium
TCCGCAACACAGAGAACCGGCAGTCAACGAATCCATCCAACTCGCGCGATCGACAATCTTGGGCTCCGCATGGGGAACCAGATCCTGGCCATTCCACTCCCATTTTGAGGCAAAAAGTTCTTGGCGTTGAGCATCCGTCACGACTTGCACCGAGCGCGGCTTCTCTCCATCCGCACCCGTCGTTTCCCGATGCCCCATCAGACCTTGCCGCGCAATGACGGCGTGAGTGGGAACAGCCACCACCGGGGCCGCAGTCGCGTACCCCCACACTTTCGCGGTAACACAACCAATGCGCAGACCCGTAAACGACCCCGGTCCAATCGATAGACCTACCAGTTCAATCTGTTGTGGGCTGCACCCAGCGGCGCCCAGAACACGAGCAATCTCAGGGGACAGTTGGGAGGCACTTCGCTGGCCTCCATTCAAGCGATGGGACGAAATGACCTGAAAATCTTCTAAAACAGCGACCTCAGATTCGCTAGTCGATGTTTCTATGGCTAAAATCAGCAACTCAATCGCCCCATCTAATTAATGTCTCGCCAAAAAAGGGGACCGCAAAACCCCAATTGGCGCTAAAAAATATCCCCCAAACGGCAATTCCCCTACATTGCATTGGAATTGTATCATTTCTAGACTATCAAATTCGGTTTTTGAAAGGCAATGGGCTTAATTCCCGAATTAAAGCTAATCACTGTATTGGTTCGCGATTGTCTGTCGATGATGTACGGGCAAAATCTCAAACCAGATGATTCGTCGATTCGTTTCTCCTGAGCTTGAACCGATGCCGCCAGCCCGTAGAAAATCGAGCATGAATTTTGTGTTCTGATTGTAAATGCCTAAAATTCATCGCGAGATTGGCGACTATGACCGTTAATTGCGGTTATCTGAGTTAGAATTGATCGCGGATGGACAAAGCAATGAGAACGAAAGTTCGGTTGATGGGAGTCATTGGCAGGCAAAAAACGAAATGGCTGTTGCCGACGGGGTTTATGAATTGGGGGAAGAGTCTCCCGGCGCGTTTGGACCCAGCCGCGCTGATAGGGATAGTGAGTTTTGCGTAAGGACGCCATTGACGATCGAGGCAGGTTTTACCTCGCCTTTGGGTGGAGTTCATGTGTCGTGAACTTCACATCGCTGCGGGTTGATTCGATACGACCATCGAGGTAAGAAAAAACGTGAAACGAGCATTGATCAGTGACATCCACGGGAACATCGAGGCACTCAATGCCGTTCTAGCGCACATCCGCGACCAAAAAGTAGACCAAATCGTTTGCTTGGGAGACATCATCGGTTACGGACCCGATCCCTTGCTGTGCCTGGACACCATCATTGCCAACGCTGACATGACGATTTTGGGGAATCACGATCAGGCAGCGTTGTTCGATCCTCCTGGCTTTAACCCCGTCGCGTTGCGAGCCATCATGTGGACCCGTGATCAACTTGAAAACGATCGCGGCGACATCGACAAATCTGATGCTCGCTGGGACTTTTTAGGTGAACTCCCGCGACGCCACGACGAAGGTCAATTTTTGTTTGTCCACGGTAGTCCTCGAGACCCCACAAACGAGTATGTTTTTCCCGAACATATATATGAACCCGATCGATTGAATAGCTTGTTCCAACGTGTCGAACAGTACAGCTTTCAAGGTCACACGCATATTCCAGGGGTATTTACTGAGTCGCGTAAGTTTTTGCCCCCCGAATCGATTGGGGGAACCTACCAATTAAACTCTGAGAAAGTCATGGTCAACGTAGGAAGCGTTGGTCAGCCACGCGACGAAAACCCACGCGCCTGTTATGTTATCCTCGATACGGATTCCAAGGTGGTGACGTTTCACCGTGTCGAGTACGACGTGCAAGCCACTCGAAAAAAGATTTTAGCGATTCTTGAGTTGGATAATATGTTGGGCGAACGCCTGTTAACTGGCCGTTAGTCGCCGCTACTCATTCCCATTTTGCCAAAGGAATCGCTGTTGCAGGGAAACTCATGATCAAAGCCGACCAAAAAATTGCCATTATCAGTGACATTCACGGTAACATCGAAGCCCTGCACGCTGTTTTGGAACATATCGCTGGCCAAGGAGTCCAGGAGATTTACTGCTTGGGTGATATCGTCGGCTACGGCCCGAACCCGCGTGAATGCGTCGACGTTGCCCGCACTCTGAAGCTCAGCTTGCTGGGCAATCACGACAATGGAGCTTTGTTCGATCCTGACGGGTTTAGCAGTGGTGCCGAGAAGGCGATTTTTTGGACTCGCGAACAACTCGAGGACTCCAGCCATGAGGGATCACAAGAACGTTGGGCATTTCTGGCGAGGCTACCGCGAACGCATCGCGAGGGTGACATGATGCTGGTGCATGGTTCTCCTCGCAGTCCGCTCAACGAATATGTGTTTCCGGAAGACATTTACAATCAACGTAAGATC
>JBGSIY010000678.1:0-1843 GCA_041742275.1 Pirellulaceae bacterium
ACGGATCAGTCCCCCGGCGTGGCCTCCGTGGTATCTGCTCCTCAGCCCAACCGCGTTCAGGTCGAAACGTTGCCGCTCGATCCCACCATCTTGGAACAAAACCCTGGTGCAAAATCAGGGAACACATTTCGCTGCCGTATCCTACCCGGGGATGGCGTTACTGATGGTTTTAAGTTGATTATCAAGACCGAATTGGATGGATTCGAGGATTTGGAAGTCCCGATTATGCTCCCCAATATCGAATGATCATCGCGAGAAAATGCTATCCCAAACGGCCGCCCGTGCGCGATTTTTTTGGTCGAGACTCAAAATTTCTAGCGACGCGTCAGCATTTCCGCCAGAAACAATTTTGTGCCGCTAGTTTGCTATTTCAATTTGGCCGATAAATCCTTTAAACTGGGTAAATAGCAGAACTGCAAAATTTCGCGTCTGCAATTGCAGGAAACGTAAACCTTTGCGTATTCGAAACACCCATTTTAGCCATTTTGAGTTCTTGTTTTACCTACCCAATCAATTTGGTGGATTGCGGATGCGGTAACGCAGGAGCGTCCGGTCTACCACCGCTCGCCAATTCATGCCGTGAGCAAAACATAAGACTTGGCAGCTTCTCATTCAAAAAGGGTTGTGCATCGAAACGTCAGGACCTGCTGTTCCTGTTTTGAAAACGTCAGAACTGAGTGTTCCTGTTTGTCTGAACAGTTGGATCTTCGAACTTAAATTATTTACTGCTTTCAATGAATTGAGCGAATCATGACTCTACTCCATCGCCTTCGATTCTATCTGGTCTCCGTTGTCCTGGCCGCGATCACAGGCTGGTGGGTCAATTCCCTGCTGGAATCCCAAGGCCACTTGAGCCAACATCAAACCGCAGTGGAATTCACTTTGGCCAACTGGTCAGCGAATCTCCCCCTGAGGGGCGAGACATCCGATGATGTGCGTGACAGGCTCCGTGGCGTAAGTGCCCAAGATCCAGAACCGACCAAACAAGACGAACACCCGACGTTCGAACCGAAAACGGACCTTGTCAAAGACTGGAAACAACCGACAGTCACTCTCTTCGTCAGCGGGAATCAATCGGGTTATATCGAACCTTGCGGTTGCACCGGTTTGGAAAATCAAAAAGGGGGCCTGATGCGTCGCGCGGATTGCCAAAAAATCCTCTTGGACCGCAAATGGGATTTGGTCTCGATCGATGCGGGCAAACAAATTCGCCGAGTCGCCATTCAGGCCAATCGCAAACTCCAGGCGACCTATCAAACGCTATGTCGGGTCATGAAATATGACGTGGTTTCCTTCGGTATCGAAGAATTGAAACTAGCTGGGACCGACCTGGCCCAAGCCCTCGTGGACAGCGTTGACAACGACAACCCCTTCATGTGCTCGAACATCACCGTCCTGGACGAGTCGCTTTCCAGCCGGTTTCGAGTCGTCGAGAAAAATGGAAAACGGATCGGTATCGCTTCGATTTTAGGGGACGAATTTTTTGCTGATATCCAAGCTCCCGAGATTACAAAACTTCCATGGAAGCAAGCGCTGACGCAAGTCGTCCCCATGTTGCAACAGCAGCGTTGCGACATGCTCGTTTTAATCGCTCAAACTAACAAAGAGACTTGTGTGGAAATCGCCCAGCAATTCCCCGTATTTGACTTGATCGTCACGGGAGCCGGCGAAGGTGAACCCATGATGCTGCCCGAAAAAATCGCCGCCGGAAACCACACTACCCAACTGATCGAGGTTGGAACCAAAGGCATGTATGTGGGCCTCGTCGGATGCAATTGGGAGAACGGGAAACTTGACCTCAAATATGAACGCGTTGCGATGGACGCTCGATTCGACGATGAAC
>JBGSIY010000679.1:0-4775 GCA_041742275.1 Pirellulaceae bacterium
TGTAATGACTCTTTTCTGTGTTTTTCTCGCTCCATAAAAAATTAGGCCAACCAGAGTTCCACAAATTGAAGAGACCAATCCGGAAATGAAAAGAATGATGAGATTTAAATCAAGAGAAGTCGAATAACTTTCGCCTAAATTAGTTGTTCGCAAAAATGATGAGCTAGGGAGTTTTACGAGACTCTCAAACGTCCATACGAGGCATGGCAAAAAACCTGCCACAAACGCAGTTAAAAGAATTTTTTTAAGACTGTCGCCATAGATTGCCACGATCGAGCTTAGAGACATTGAAAGCCACACTGCAGAAATTAGTATTATTGCGGGATTTTCATGACGAACCCCTTGCACACGAATTTCAAGAAATACAGCGAAGACAAGGAAAAACATGAGTATCTGTACCAAACTAAACTTCATTTGATTCCTTTGTCATTAGTCGCAAATTTTTGAAAACCAATTCATCGATTCAAAAATGACATTCTTTTTGTCGTCAATTTCGAAGCCAGATAAAAGTAGACTATCAACCTTTAACCGTTTCACAACTATCGACTTTTTTGAAACATTCCGTCCCCGGGCACACGGAATGTGCCTGCTACTTTCTTTTTCATAGGAAATAGTCGAAATTTTACCCGATGGGTCGATCGTCTGCAGCGTTCGTACGCCACCGTCACTGAGGCTACGGCTGATTTGGCCATTAGGATTGATCGATATTAGTTCCAGGCCAAGCGGAGTTTGTCGTTTCTTGCGGCGGACGGCACACGGAGTGTGCCTGCTACCTTTTCGTTCCACCTCCCACGGAAGAGGTGCCAACGAACTGAGGCCAAAAGGTTGTCCTTGTTCTCACTCACATTTCGATGGGTATACGCCATCACGGCATACGATAGCCCCGGTGAGGGGCGGCAGCGATGAGCCCATGACGTGAGCCGTGGCGATCGCTTGTCAGTTTGTTTCAGTCGCGGAGCGATGACAGGCTACAGCCCCGGATGCCAGTCCGGGGAACTGATTGGACACAACGAGAGAGTCTCGAAGCGACGACAGAAGAAATAAAGGTCATTTGATCACGGAACGCTACGAACAGATCAAAGAAAATTTTTTAAGGCACGCAACGGGAATTTTTATGCACAGCAACGATGCATCCTCCTCCGGAATACTTTTTCACTCGGGAGTTGGTCTGACGGAACCACCTGTCGTCGCGTTGCGACTGAAAACAGGTTGGTGTACTCACAACCACGGATTGGCATCCGTGGCTATCGCATGTCGTCCCTTCAGGACTATGAATTAGAGTTGCGATGAAAGGTAGCTGCCACTTGTTGCACCGCCGGGACGAGCCCGCGACGGAAGCGGGAGGTGGGGAGCGGAGGCAGGAGTGGCGGTGATCGCTGAAAGGTAGCTGCCAGATGTCGCACCGACGGGACGAGTCTGAGACGGAAGCGGGATTGCAAGAGTGAAAGGGATTCAACAACGAAGCTGTTTCGACGTCTTGCGGTAAGTGGAAAATACTTCGCGCTCGAATTGGTTCCGCATCGGACATCAAGCCGGACATCGAAATCCAATCAGAGCTCGAAAAAGCTCTTCAAAATGCTCAACAATTCGGCCACCACCCCGCCAGCAACCCCACATTCGTTACAGCCATGATTCGGCAATGCGACCACAATTCGGCCCGTAACAGGTAATTCGTCTCGCCCCCTGGGCCTGAAGTTCCCTGCCCTATCCCTGTCGTGCCTCGAGTTCTTCCCAGCGTTTAAAGTAGCCCGCCATCTTTTCCTCAAGGCCTTTGAGATCTCGTTGGCGATCGGCCACAATGTTACCGCCCTGCTGATAAAACCCTGGCTGGCCTAGTTGCTCATGAAGAGCGGCAATCTCCCGTTCGATCGTCTCGATTTTTTCGGGGAGACCATCGAGTTCTCGTTTTTCCTGGTAACTCAGTTTCTTTTTGGCAGGCTGAATCTTCTCTGTTCCGGTCGATTTGGCGGCTGGGGAATCGGTCGAAGCCTTATTGGCACTTTGGCTAGAGTTCTGCTGTTGGACTTGGCGCGCCCAATCGTCGTATCCACCGTCGTACTCACGAACATTTCCATCGTGAAAAACAATTGTGCTGGTGACGACATTATTGAGAAAGGCTCTGTCGTGCGAAACGACAATGATTGTGCCGGGGAACGAGACGAGGCGTTCCTCCAGCATTTCTAAAGTTTCATAATCCAAATCGTTAGTCGGTTCGTCCAAGACGATAACATTCGCGGGCTTGGCAAACAATTTCGCCAAGAGGATTCGGTTTCGTTCGCCTCCCGACAAAAATCGAATTTTGGTCCGGGCTCGAGCGGGAGAAAACTGAAAGTCTTGAAGGTAGCCCAAGATGTGTCTTTTTTGACCATTGATTTCGATTTGGTCATAGCCCTCACCGACGTTTTCCTGAACTGTGGCCTCGGGGTCGAGCGATTCGCGCAACTGATCGAAGTAAGCGATTTGCAGGTTTGTCCCCAGACGAACTTCACCCTGTTGTGGAGCGAGTTTTCCCAACAACAAATTGAGGAACGTCGTTTTACCAACTCCGTTGGGGCCCAACACACCGACCTTGTCCCCCCGCATAATCGTTGTGGAAAAATCGGAGACGATTTGGCGGTCGGGATAAGCGAAGCTCAGATTTTCGATGTTCACTACGAGGTTTCCGCTTTTTTGCGCCGTTTGAATCAACAGATTCGAGGTGCCCACTTTGGTTCGTCGATCCTGTCTTTCGGCACGCATGGCTTTCAAGGCCCGCACACGTCCTTCGTTGCGTGTCCGGCGCGCTTTGATTCCCTGGCGAATCCATACTTCCTCTTCAGCCAATCGTTTGTCAAAAAGTTGATTCTGTTTTTCTTCGGCTGCCAAGGCTTGTTCCTTGCGAACCAAAAATGTTTGATAGTCGCAAGACCAATCGAACAGACGTCCTCGATCAATTTCCAAAATCCGGCTGGCGATATTTTGCAAGAACATTCGGTCGTGTGTGACGAACATAATCGCGGCTGGCCACTTCAACAGGAACTTTTCCAGCCAATCGATGGCCGTGATATCCAGATGGTTGGTCGGTTCGTCCAATAATAAAAGGTCGGGTTTAGATACCAGCGCTTTGGCCAGCAACACTCGGCGTTTCATGCCGGACGACATGTTTCCAACCGCAGCGATGGGATCGAGTTCCATTCGCGATAAGATTTGGTGAACTTGATTTTCTCGTTGCCATTCGGGGACTTCGACAGCCGATCCGTCTTGATCCAATTGCGAGGTCCCTTCGTAGACGACCTCAAAGACGTTTTGTGTTAAACCTTGGGGAACATCTTGTTGCAATAAAGCAATGCGGCAACCCGCTTCAATTTTTATTTCTCCGCTATCGGGTTGCTCCAGTCCCATCAGCAAACGCATCAATGTCGTCTTGCCGGCACCATTTCGACCTAACAATCCAATCCGTTGTCCCGGCTCGATTTGACAATTAACGGAATCAAGTAGCGTTACGCTGGCGTAACCAATCGAGAGATTTTGTAAAGTCACCAAAGCCATAGCTGCAATTTTTTTCGATCAAAAACTAAAATTCAATTTAATGCCGGGCGTTTCGAATCCTATCAGATCCGCCGAAGGAAAATTTGTCTTATTTTAGACAACCAGGAATTTTGGCTAGCCATTTCACGGGCCAAAATTTTGCGGGTCACGACGATGCGGTCCATAATCTCAAGGGACTAGTCACCTCAGTGAATTTGCCTTACCTAGGGGCATTAGTTGACAATATTTTGACCTGATCGGGTAGGTGTGGGAACGGATAAAGACCCGTCTCGTTTCCCGCGAACAGCTGGTTCTGAAGAGTTGGGGATTGACTTTGGTAATCCTGGCGGAGCCACGTTGGATTCACGGCTGTTTTTCAAGCCGTAAGCGGTTATGAAAGGTGGCGAACTCGACCGTGAAAAAAAACAGCCTGAGGCCAAGCCGGGTGACTGACGAGGCCGCCGCGAACGGGACTTTAGCCCGGCAGTGCTGAGTGCCAGATCAATCGTCTATTTCCAAACAATTTCATAAGGAATTTCGCGGCGGAGTTGATTCAGTCTCGCGTCAAATGCCTTGCTGCGATTTTCTTGAATGAGTTTTTCTTTGATCCCAGTCTGAGCTTCACCAAACGACATAACCCCCTCTTGTTGACGCTCGATCACCCGAACGATGTGTGCGCCAATTTTGGTTTCGATTAAATCGCTTAATTCATTCAGCGGCAACGTAAACAGGGCTTCCTCGAGCTTTTTATCGACCAGGCTTCCCTCGGTTGTCCAATCGTGAATGCCCCCTTTTTCCGACGTGAATCCATGCGAGGCACGCTCGGCCACGGCGGCAAATTTTGCTCCATAAACGACTTCGTTGCCCATGGCGACTAACGCCTTGTAAGCCTCTTCTTTGGAGGGAAATTGATCAAATCGAACCATCAACTCTTCCCATCGCACCTTGCTCTCAATCCGGTAGTCATCCAAATTTTTGTTGTAATATTGAAGCAATTGTTCATGCGTGATGTCGCGATCGTATTGCAGGGATTGATTCAAAAAATATCCTGTGAACTGTTCTTGTGCCCAACTCTCCCGCATTTTTCGAAGCGAGCTTCCCAGGTTACGCAGGTGAGCATCGTACTCAATGGGACTGTTCAATTTGGAGCGTTCCAAAATGGTATCCAGGGCTGATTTATCGAAGTCCTTGGCGGCTTGTTCCAGAATCTGCTCGACATCAGCACCATCGGGCAGTTGTTTGATGGCGTCGAGGTACAACAACTTGGC
>JBGSIY010000680.1:0-3174 GCA_041742275.1 Pirellulaceae bacterium
TAAGCTCCCGGATTGAAGTTAGTAGCTCGACTCTCCGAGCCGAGAAATCACGGCCCGGAGAGCCGTGCGACATTGAGCCAAATTGCCAGTTTATTTCCGGGCAATTCCTAGCTCGCCTCCGAGTTCACCTCGGTGGAAGCCAGGATTCATCACTAACACGCCGCTCCCACGCCACACCCCACCACTTTCCTGCACCTAAGCTCGCCTCCGAGTTTACCTCGGTGGAAGCCGGGATTCATCACTAATATTTTACATAGGTTGAGAATCAACGGTTGGGATGCCAGAATGCTGCAAATGCAAACGCTTGAAGCAGAGGGGCATTAAACAAGGCCACGTCGAGTGGAAATGTTAACTTTCAGTGGGTTAAATTGTTTCAGCGACTCATTGGATATAAAGTCATCACTTCGTTAGCTTGAGGAGGAATTTCTATGCAATGGTCGCCCATTCCGCTGGCCTTGATGTGCGTATGTTTTTGGTTGGACTTTGGATTTCACTCGTTCGCGATCGCCCAGAATCGGGAATCCGGAGAAATTAAAACACCCCTGGAAAAACACGGAGACGCCGAACGATTTCTGGATGGCTTTTTTCCTATCGGGGTTTTTTCACAACCGGCAGACGCGATGGAAAAGTGGAAAGCTCGTGGAATCAATACGGTCCTGGAAACACCGCAAAACCACGATCCCGTTGAATGGGATCAAGCTGCCCAGCGGCATAAACTGCACATTATCCGCCGCCCGTTGCCGAACCCTCGGGATGATATTGGACGCAAGGACTTGTTGGCGTGGTCGCATTGGGACGAACCCGACGCGGCAGGGCGTATTTTCGAATGGACGCCACTTTTTGAGAAGACGTTTAAACAATGGCGTGAGATTGACCCCCAGCGCAAAATTTTTATCAATTTTGCCGGACCTGATATCAGTTGGTTTGCTACCCGCAACGACGACTATTCACGAAAGTACGCCGCACATTATCCGCGGCTCATCGCGACAGCCGATTGGATCGCCAACGACATTTACCCCTGTGGTGGTTGGCTGAACCAAGCCCATGCGCGTCGTCGCGGGGACGTGACTCTCATTGCCGAACCGCTTAAGGTCATTCGCGGTTTGACCGCCAAGCCACAATTCGCGTTTATCGAGACCAGCGAAATTGAGCTTGGCAATGTTCCCGGGGCTCGGTGCCCGACGCCGGACGAAGTTCGCGCACAGATTTGGTTGGCGGTGGTTCACGGCGTTCGCGGCTTGTTCTATTTTCCAGCCGTAGTGGGAACCAATGGCTTTCAATTTGACGGTACGCCTCCCGAGATTGTCGCCGAAATAAAAAAACAAAACGAGACGATAACGGAATTGTCGACGATCCTCCAGGGACCCATCAACCCTGCCACTGTTAAAATCTCCGTTCCCATCCCGCTCGAGGTCGGGTGGCGGCAAGAAGGGACTCAAATCTACGTTTTTGTCGTTAATCCGACAAACGAGCCGCAGCGAGCTCAAACAATCGCAATCAAAAACGCACTGTCAATCAAATCCTGCCATGAACGCCTTTCAAAACGCTCTCTCACTGTGGCCAACAACCAATGGCAAGACAACCTTTCGCCATTCGAAGTCAAGATTTATGTTTTGCAACTTCAAAAAAACTCGGAATAAAAGAGTTTATGCGATGTTTTCCATTTGCAGCTTCGCAACAGAATCAATAGTCGGACAGTCAGGGCTGAGTGCTTGAAAGTCCGAGTGCCAAAAAATTTGAGTGTTTGTCACTGAGAGTGCGGGCACACTGCAACATTTACTAAACAGATGGGCTGAGGTTGTGTTCAGATTCGCATTTTATCACTCATTCGGGGTTTCGTGTCCGGCCGGGGGAGGATAAAGCGTGACCGTTCAGGTTTCCAACATTCCGAAATCATGGGTCGGCGGGCCCGGATTGTATCCCAGGAACTTTCGCCCCTAACCAGGCCTGAGATTGACTCTTTATCTCCCGGCTTCATTCATGCGGCAGCAAAAGGAGCTTCAAAGCCGAGCCCTTTCACAAGGGGACTATCTTTTGTCCCATCGCGGTAAACTCAGTGATTTGCTTGGCCTATCAAATTTAATGGTTTCTTCGTTCTGCTATTTCCTGGCTGGCGTCAGGGTTATTGCTGGTTGTATCTACAAAAATCGTTGACAATAATCAGAGTTGGGTGACGGTCACCCATTGGAACAGAATGTCCTTTGCTTTAGGCGTCCCGTTACCAAAAACTTCCAATAAACTGGCATAAAAAAACGCTCTATCAACATGTTCGGATAGTCGCTGTTCTCCGGCAATTTCCGTTACTCGAACGCGGATATTTTGGAGGTTATGCCACAAAACCGGGTTATCGATATGCCGTTTAAAACATCGTATTCATTGCAGGCTCAACTGGTCGATCACGATGGTTCTCTGGTTGGTTGCGAGCAATTGGAGCAAATGCTCAATGGTCTTGCTTGCCATTCAGACTCGGTGTTGAATTACACCGAGTTGGCTTTTGCCGAGGAATGCTCTTTACGGGGCGGATTTCCTCGTTTGGTATTGGATGAAAAGGGTCGCATCACAATGTTGGTAGAGGTCGATAGCCGGCGAAAACTGGCTCGCAGTGAACTCAATGAATTGCGGGAGGACATTGAGGGGCAGCTGACGGACGGGATCGGCGCAGGCTGCTTTAATGAGTTGACCATGTCCACCGGGTTGGGCGTGCAACTGCATTATCCGCTGAAACCCAAGTGCATTCAGACTTTGGGAACGGCTTGGCGTCCAAGACCGACCACCGAGAAAGGTAACAAGCAGCGAATTGCCGCTGCAGCGAAATGGGTGGACAAGCGGGACTCCCATTCAACAAAACCAGCGCCCTCAAAAAAAACAAAACCCTCCATTGAATCAGCACCCTCAAAAAAAATAACGCCCTTAAACAAACCCGCGTCTTCAAAGAAGGTGGTAATAGGTAAAGGTGCCAAGACTGCGACACGCAGCAATCAAAAGAGGCCCAACTTGGAGAAATTCTTTCGCCTAATGGCCAAACCCGAGCGCGATCAACTTATCGATCAGATTCAAGCGGAGCTGGAATCGTGCGGTAATGATCTAAGCAGCATTGGCGACAGTGAGTTTCCATACGGAAATTTTAATGATCCAAAACTCCTTAGGCTGTTGTTGAAAGCAGGGCTGCCCCTC
>JBGSIY010000681.1:0-2439 GCA_041742275.1 Pirellulaceae bacterium
GATAGACTGAGTCACCAACGCTTGCTCTTCCGGACTAGCCCACACGACTACTTTGTCTTTGGTCGCATTGAGCGACAAGTTGGCTAAGGGGTGCAGCGGTTTGAGCAGCGCCAACAAGCTATCGGGATCGGCAACCATGGCTTCTCGAGTTTCCAATGTGAACTGAGAGTTAGGGTCGGGTTCCGATTTGATTTGTTCGATGAGTTGCCGAACAAATTCATGTTGTTGCGTCGACCCCCACAACGTTAGACGTTGAGGAGAGGCATCGTCGATGACTTTGAGAGTTCCCAATTCGGTAGCCAGGGTCGTTGCAATGCTGAGAAATTTTGTTTTTTGGGCTGCCGTAACTTCGTAGCTAACCAATTCGCCTTGCAAGTCACTGGTGTGAGCCATTCGGTATTGTTCAATCAGCGGTTCTATTTGAGCTAAATCATGGGCCGTTGCGATCACCATCAGTGACCCCGCTTTTTCATCGACCTGAATTTTTGCTCGGGGTGCGAGCGATTGCAGGACAGACAGAAATTCCGTTGTGGGAACGGCAGACACCACAAACGATTTTAGCGACATCACATCGGCTGCTGCCCCGCCATTTTCCATTTGTTCAACCAATTGACGGATCATGGTCAATTCCGCCGAGCTGGCTCGAACCACCAACGTCGCCGTAGCTTCGTCGATCGTCACGTTGGCCCGTGGTGAAACAGCCAAAGCCATCTGCGAAACGGCCGTCACATTGGCGCGGCGTAGGTGAAATACCTGAACTTCGTTGCCACCACTGGTTTCGCCCAGGGCACTGAGTTGCTGCAATGTTTCTTGAATCAACTGTTGTTGATCCGCCGTAGCAAAAACGAGGATCCTTTGTCCTGCGGCGTCTAATGCAACTTTGGCCTGCGGCGCAACCAAAGCCAATTGTCCCACGATCTGTTCTCCGTCAGCGGGAGGTTGCAATGCATAGATTTGCAGACGCGGTTGAATTCCATCTGGGGCGGTTCCGGAATTGAGTTGTTCCAAATAGGAGGCGACGATAGACAGCTGAGACGCTGGTCCATATGCGACCAGTTTGCCTGTGGTGACATCGCTGGTGATGATCGCTGCCGGTGCCAGTTGCTTGAGCGTGGCAATGGTTGCAGTGGGTTCCAATTGACCGACACTAAACGATTGCAATACGGGTGGTTCGGGAGGAGCAGGTTTTGCCTTTTCGGGCGGCGGTGTTGGTGATGGAACAGATTGAATTAACTTGTTAATCGCTCTAATTTTTCCCACGGTTTCCGTCACCAGTAATTGACGCGAGTTAGGGAGCGTTGCCACCTTGCCGTAGCTTCCCATGATCGGTTGAATTTCCGCTTGTACGATTTCGAGGGGCTTATCACCTAGTGAAAACATCACGCTTACAAGTTCAAAGGTACCTCGTTTGTCCAAATCTTCGAGCGTGACGCGGGGAATGATCTCATCAGGGATTCCATTTTTTATTTCCACAAGGATCAACAGCTTTTCGCGACGAACAAGCGTGTACCCTTTGGTTAATAAAATACTGTTCAACAGATCGATAGCTTCGGCCGGGGTGTGCTCGCGATTGTCTGTGTAGTTAAAGGCGCCACTCGGAGGAGTGTTCATCACGAGCGAGAGATCGGCCTGTTTCGCGAACCAACGCAACACGTCTTCCCAATTGGGACTGACAAAATTGAAACGTAACTTACGAAGTTCGGGCAGCAACAGGAGTTGTTCGGTCTGTTCGGGCGTTAAGGTCGCCTTGATTTTCGCACGGAATGCGACGGTAACCGCCTCGCGCTCCCCCTCAGGCGTGTTGGCGATTTCCTGCGCCATCTCAGCAACCAAACGATTAATTTCCAACCGTTGCGTATCGGATAATTCCAAAAAATCAGCAATTTCTGGATGGGCCAATCGTGGATAATCAAAATCCGACGATGGATCTTGACCCACTGCGAAATCACTAAACCCCAAGCAGCAGATTGCGAAAAACAAAAATTTTGCAAATTTCAAAAACGTCACTGGCAATTTCTTTCTATCTGAAATGAAATTCAAATTTATATTTGAGGACGAATACTCACTCGCCGTGCTGGAAATTCCATCGCCGTTTCCTTGGGTCAAAGGTCGGATCCGTTCACTCAACGCTCGGCCTGTTCTTCCGCCGTTTTCGGCAAGTTTCGACAATTCCGCTACGAAAGAGTGGGCTGACACGGGTCTACGGAATTGTTGGGGGGAATCCAGCTGTTTTGGGCTCAATTCCATTTGTTCCCATATTCCATTTGACTCATTAATTTTTGCCTTCCTCAAAAGGCAATTCTCCGTAGGCCAGACCAGCCAATAATTGATAGGTTGCTCGTTAAGGAATTGTCCCGAAATATCTTCCCGATTTCAGGTTGAAGCGGGGATTGCGGTGTAGTTCCATTTTGGCAGGTACCCATCGAACTGGATAGTCAT
>JBGSIY010000682.1:0-4106 GCA_041742275.1 Pirellulaceae bacterium
TAAATCATTCCGCTAATCAGCCAAGATGCCAAATAAATGGCCACGCCGTGAGCAAGGAAGATGGCCACCCCGGCATAGGTCGTTTTTTCGAGCCACATGTAATAAGGATCTTCCAGAATATCGCGCGCATATTTTTGATAGAGCACGAATTTGTTGGTGTTTTTATTTTCATAAATCAACCACTGAAAGTGCGACCAAAAGAAATGGACCAACGGGCTGTGCGGGTCGTCTTGGTGGTCAGATTCCGAATGGTGCAGCCGATGCCAGGCCACCCAACGAGCGGGCGTTTCCTCGCCATTGCACAAGGCAAGTGTGACCAGGATACGTTCAAACCATTTGGGCGTCTTAAAGCTGCGGTGCGTTAACAGGCGATGGTAGCAAATGGGGATTCCGACGGCTCCAAATGCGTAAGTTCCCACGACCAAGGCAAGGACCCCGGTCCAACTAAAAAACCAAGGGACAAAGATCAGCAACGCCAACGAATGGAATACGATAAAGGAAATCACGTAGCTGATATAAATTCGCTTCTGGTTGACTCCCGAAGGCAACGGCAACGATGTCGCCTCTCTGCCCCCCAGTGGACCGGGCCCATCCATGGGACTGGGCAAAGAAGGCGTCGGCAGGGGCGCGCTTGCAGAACGAGGTTCAAGGTTCACCGTTCGATAAGCGACGGGAATCGGTGTCATTCAGTTTTCCTTGTGCAATTAAATGCAGATAATTGGAACGCAGTTAAAAACGGTTTTAAACAAAGTCCAAACATCGAACCGAGTTGGCACTGGCTGCCCAACCGGAAACGAATAAAGCATGGTTTTTTGAGAAGGGAACCAGTAGGTAGCCAATGGCAAAGGCAAAATCGAACCTGCCAATCAAGAAGCGACATATTGGAACAGAAAACAAATATTTTGATAGGCGAATTGATGGGCTTTTGCAGTAAAAAATAAAATAACTGGCTATTTCGCGGTAAGTTTTAACGATTGTTGCCAGCAACTCTTTGAACGTTTAAAGGTCTTGCCATAACAACCCGGATTAAACTCCAACTTGCGATAAGGCCAGCCATTGATTGCCCGTTTGTGACTCGATGTTGACTCAATGTCCCCATCGACGCCACGCCCAGGTCCATTTTATTTCCGTTTGTTTCGTAGAACTCTGCGGAGAGTCAATACGCAAACTGCACTACAGAAATCGTCGCTTGGTCATTTGATTTGTTGGCGGGAAGACAATAGTCGGCGATAGGTTGCAAGGGCCAAAGATTTTAGCATATTCACAAGTCTCAAAATCAAACAAAAAATGCTTGTCAGCACGGGCAGGGCCACGACCAGTGGTTGCCGCCAACTGTTGTCTTGGGGGTACACAGCGGGGCAGTTGAGAAATCGACCCACGCCTCTCCAGATTTGACTCTCAAACAAAATGACCACGATAAAAACGGCCACGACTCCCGTGAATAAAAACAGTTGCCTTAAACTCATATGCCAGCTCGGGTTTCGCGGATCGGCAATATGCATCACCGCGTGGACCACAACGCTGCTGAGCAAGACCGCCAAAAAGGCATCAAAACCCACCGCTTGCCAATTCCAAGGTGGAGGACTTTCGCTGTTAGTGATTTGGCTGAGTCCGCTGCGAAACTTAGGTTGGAATCGAGTCTCACTTAGTGAATGGCCAATCAACGGCCAGCCGCGATTGACCATTGTCGAGCCTGCAAACCGCTGAATTTTTGGCGTCAAATTTATCCACGTCAAACTGCCGAAGACCAGGGCCCCTGCCACAACCGATGCGACACATGCCGCTCTGCCATGTTTTAAGTAGGACATCAAGGGCATCCTGCGGGCGACTCCGGCGTTGAGGGTTTCGTTGCTAAATTCGGAGCGACGGGCAAATCAGGCTGGAGATCGGTGATACCAATCCAACGCGGCCTGAGGAATCTTCGCAGGGGGAAGCTTCAGGTCAAAACCCCCTCGCTCTTGATCAAATCCTTGGTCGATCAAACGCAGATTGCGGAGAGCAGCGCGGGACACACATTCGTCGATCGGAGCATTGGCCATTAGCCGAAAATATTTCTCATTGGTGCCCATCGCGATCGTCCCAACGTTGATGACCTGATCTCCGGGCGCGATTTCTCGCCAAGTGTAATGGGGTAGTTGCATGGCACGTTTGGCGGCCCAAACGATGCGTTCCGGGGTCAAAGATTCCAGCAGCGAAAAACTTTTCATCACGAAGTACGTCTTTTGAAATTCACTGATCAAATAATCGGTCGTGGCCATGCGCAACAAATCGGCATCGAGTGAGGGGTCAATCAAGATTCGATTGGACTCAGGCGAATCAATGCTGTACATGGTCTCTCCAGGGGAGGAAAGGATCCCAGCCCCAAAGTCTCGGACTTCGTTATCCTGCATTACCAAACCGAATTCCACGGTAAACCAATAAATTCGGCCCGCATACAGCAACAATTCATCGGCCCAGGCGATGGCGATTTCGGTTTCTTCATGGGTCTGAGCTTGTTGCAAGCGCGTTTCACGCTCGGCATAAACAAGGTCTCGAGCTAAACCGTGATTCTGCATGACATGGGCCACCGCCGGAATTGTGAATGTGGCGACATGTCCCGCCACATCATGACCAATATCGGGTTCCTGCAGATAATCTTGTTCCAACGGCCGCATGAATGTGGTCACGGGAAAAAACCGGCGACTATGACACGTAAAAAACAACTCAGCCGGAATGATTTCGCTGACGGTGGCGAGCTGCCAACCCGTTTGTTGATAAATGCGCGCGTTCAGCAAATAGAAGTCAGGGATGGAAGTTCCGCCAATCTCGAAGATCGATTCCCCCTCGAGATATTCGCGACAAGCGTAACGGTGTTTGGTTTTTTGCTGCTCAACAACCAAGCAGGCCCAGCTGAGATGCTGTTCTAGCGTGTACTCATCGTAATCTTGATAGTTAGTGAACTCCCCTAAATCGATGGGTTCCCCCTCTAACGAGCCAATGCCAAACAATGTGCCCGATTTGGCTGCTGCTAAATAAGCTGCAGCATTTTCGGGGGCAATCGGATAGCGAACATCCGTTTGTTGGAGCTGGATTTCCAGTTTTCGCCAACGCTCCTCGGCAGGGATCGGAGCGACATCTTCTAAATTTAATCCATGTCTCTGGGCGATGGTTGCTAGTTCGTCGCGTGAGAAGGTGGTGCTCATACAACACGGCCTTTTTCCAAACAAATTAAAAGCTATCCGAGTTGCTACTAGGCTAGGTCCCGATCCTCAAACATCACCAATGCGAGCAATACCGAAACCGATCCATACAACAAGGTATAAACAAAGGACCAGCCCAAATAAATCCAGGGAACATCGCCGTTGGTATTGATGGCCGTCTGCACGTCAAAGTGATTCAATACCGGGAAAATAATCGAAACGAATTGCCCAAAAAACTTGACCGTATCAAACGCGCCCCCCATCTGATTTGACATTACAATCAGCGGAGTCAAATGCCCCAACACATAAATGGAAAAACAAATCATTAAATTGGACAGAATCCCTAAACGAGTCGAAATCGCCACACTAATGGCCACGAAGATAAAGACTTCCATGAAAGCCAAGACCAAGGCGGGGAGCATGTGCGTGGCTTCGGTAAAGCAATTTGTCCATTCGACTTCCGTTCCGGAAACCTCGCGCGCATCATAAATGGGTTTGTAAGAAACCCAAAAGAAAAACCAAACCCCCAACACGATGAACAGCAGGGCCATCGAAAGGGAGATACCCGAAATTTTCCCCAAAATGAATTGACGTCGACCGACCGGTTTGCTCAAAACGGTCAAGGCAGTTCGCCCTTCGATTTCCTCCGATACCGATTTACTGGCAGCCCAAATTGCGGCAAAAATTCCCACGACTCGAATCAGTGTTAATCCAGAGTCCTTATACATTTTGATGTCCTCACCAAGTGTATTGTAGGGAATCCAGATCGAAAGCATGATGAAGACCAAACTGAGCAGCAAGATGACCATAAAAATGGGCTGACTGATTTCTGTCTTGAATGTTGATAGACTAATGGCCGCAATTTTAGGCATCATGATCGCCAGGGACAGATACAAAACGTACAGTCCCAGGATCATTCCCCCGGCC
>JBGSIY010000683.1:0-5657 GCA_041742275.1 Pirellulaceae bacterium
CGAAAGCCGCCCCCTGCCACCAGGCACATCAGGACACGACTGGGCAAATACGATTACGAATACAATAAAGACGAACTGAGACATCGTTGTTGCTCGACGACGTCTTAATGCCCCCTTTAATCGATAAGTCGCTCTAACCTGCCCTTGGTCTAGTTAATCGTCTTTACGATGTCGATTTTCGTCAGCGATCCGACAGACGCGGGCGATGGGACGTTGGTATATGGGCTGCCAAAAATCGACTTTGTGGGCATCAAAGTTGGGGGCAGGCAGCAAAGTTGGGGTCGACCTTGTGTTCGGTTTTCATTCCGGTGGCGGCCTAAAAAACTACAAGCAATAGAGGTCGTTTCCGGCAATGATCAAAGGTTAGTAGTGACCTATGCCGGCTTCCGTCGAGGTGAACTAACGGAACAGCATTTAGCCGCATTCCGCGGTGAAGGGTTTGCGCGTGATGTTTTCGGTTGGTACCCAATCCTGGCATCCCCCGAGATGAACTCGGAGGCGAGCACGAGAGGCGCGGGACGCAGTAAAGGGGTTGCGCGGGTATCGGCGGGTAGTGACCAATCCTGGCTTCCACCGAGGTGAACTCGGAGGCGAGCCATTGAGCCGAGAAGAGGCTATATTTCGGCCCATCGCATATTGCCGTATCTGGTAGTGGACCAGCACACTTGTATTGCCGAGCTGGCCTCGATACTTCTTCAGCAACGCAGACGATTGATTTGTCGTTTCGAGGTCAATCCAGCCCCGGCCGAGTTCATCTCGGTTGAGCAACGGATTCACCACTAAAGCCGCGTAGGCGCGTCTTCCTGCCCCGGCCGAGTTCACCTCGGTCGAGCGAAGGATTCATCACTACAGACAACCAGTGGCGTGACGGTTCGGCGATCACCACCGAGGTCTTGCTGGACGAAGTCGACTTCGCGATCAACCACAACACCAACCAAAACTCCACACCGGTGACCGACTGGACGGACCTGAACAGCTTTGGCCAAGCCTATGGTTACAAAGGAACCATGACCGGCGTCTCCTTCGGTTCCGCCACCCCCGGCACCGGCCTAGACGCCTCCCAAGCCGGCGAAACAGGCGGCCTCGCGGGAGCGCTGCAAGATGGTTCAGTCTCGCCAGATGAAGACAATCTATTCATCTTTGAGAACGGCGACGATTTCATCGTGGGCGTCGCAGTTCCTGAAAAGTATATTGGATGGAAATCGTCGATCGACCTTCCTTCGCTCAACACGGGACCTTCATTTTATGACTATAGCGTATTTATTGTTCAAGCCGCAGGGCAGACAGCGGTCAATGCAGCCCAGGGAGTACAGGACACAGCTAGAGTTGGTCGAAAAGACATGCTCATTAATGAACAATACATGCTTCACCTGCGGTAAACGCGACCGGGGAATCTGACAACGCGGGAAGCGGTGAAAGAGCTGAAACCGGTTCTTTACCCAAGCAACCTGACCTCTATTTAAATCCCAGCTCTTCTCTTTTCTCCGCGATTTAAAGACCCCTGCTGCATGGGTCGCCTGATGTTTGCAGCCAACCGCATCCCCAGTGCTTTCAATCGGTCTATTTCGTGCCAGCGTGATTCAACAAAATGTTTCAGGCTATTTATTTTTTTGTGTCGCGCTTGGTCGCTTCCTCGCAGTAACACGTAAGCGGCGTCATGTGTTGCGTCGCCGCATAAGCGATTCAATACACATTTTCTCTTCAAAATGGGTTACCCACAATGAAATGCATCCTTTTTTTGACGATCGCGATTGGTTTCATGATTCCGTTTGGCAAAGCTAATGCGCAGAGCAAAACCGCCCGAGATGCGCCGCCGAAACGTCTTCAACTCAACAATCGCTTACTTCTAAAAGACCTAGAGATAACAACTGCCAAACGCACGAGTTTTGATCCCGCTCGCCATGGTTTCCAGTTCGCAAATACCTTTAAAACCGAATTGATCGTCCAAGATATTCGGTTTGGCGGCTTGTGTGGTGGCATGGTTTACACGTCACTCGACTATTTCAATGCAGGGGTTGCCCCGCCACGCCAAGACTATCGTCCTCAAGTTAAATCTCCGCTGTTCGATAGGATTTATGCGCGTCAAGAAACGTCCCTTACCCAAAATGTCGATAAATGGACCGAACTGATCGTCAACCCGTTTGGTTTACGAAATGATGAATTCTTTCGGTGGGGATTAGAGGGAAAAAACGGTGGACGCTTGTCGGAACTCCGAGTCCGTATTGATGCTGGAAAGCCCGCACCACTGTGTTTGTTTCGGGCCGGTGACGGCGGCTTTCGTCCCCACCACCAAGTGTTGGCAATCGGTTACGACCTGGGGCGTTACAAGGGCGATCTGGGTGAGCATCAAGAAGATTTGAAAATTTTTGTTTACGACCCTAACTTCCCCAACACGGTGAAAACGCTTGTCCCAGATTTGTCAACCAAATCTTTTTTTTACGCCGAAAACCCCTCTGAAGAAAAATGTCGCTGGATGACATGGTTTGTTGACGCAAAATATCAAGCCCAAGCGGCCTTGAGGCTTCCCCCAAGCAATTTCCCGAATGATGGGCTTGTCCATCAACTCCGTTGCGAATTCGAAACGGGAGGAGACGATTTGCGCGGAGACAACGACAATGTGCATGTGATCATTCACTTCAAAGACGGTAGAAGCGAGCGACATGAAAACGTCAATCGATTGGGCCGCTGGATCAACAACTACTGCGAAAGTGTAATACTCGACTTTAAAAAGCCGGTGCGAATCGCCGACATTCGTTCGATCGAACTCAAGACAACTTTCGGCGGTGGTCCGGGTGGGGACAATTGGAACTTGGATCGGTTGCAAGTGGAGGCGGTCATTGGTGGCGAGGAATCACGGTGCGTGTACGTCCAAAGCGGAGCGCCTTTGGTTCGATTCGACGGCAATAATCGGCCGTTTATTGCGGAATTTCGTTAAGGTTATTCGGTCGAACCAACCTACCCTGCGGTTTCCGTTGACAATTCGAGCAATCAGCAGGCCCCTTTTTCACGTTCTCACTCAATCAAGTTGGAAAAGCGATGAACCAAACCTTCAAATATTTCTCAACGTACTTATATGCCATTGTCAGTCTTTCGATTTTCATTTTGCCGCCGCCCCATTCGTTGTTTGCTCAAGGGACTACTACCTGGATTGGAGGAGTCGGCGATTGGAATAACGATACGAACTGGGATAATGGTCTTCCTGATTCTGCGACCAGCAATATCTTCATCACCAACAACGGACTTGCCACCGTTTCCGGCCCGTTTGATTTGACTACCGGATCGCTTAGCATCGGCACTGAAGATGGTATGGGTGAGTTGGTGATCGATGGAAACGGCGCCAATGCGACCTTGCGTTGTGTGACGATTGATGTTGGTTTCGACCCGACTGGCAGTTCGCGGTTGTCCGTATTGTCTGGAGGTAATTTGTTATCCAGCAATGGCCTTTTTATCAACGGCAACGTTGACATCGCGGGGCGACTTGGGGGCTTGGATTTATCAATCACCGGAGGGCACACCACCGTTCGAGACGGTGGTTTGTTAGTTGCTGGCGTTGCCAATACCAGAATTGGCTCGGATTCCTCTCAGGTACGTTTAGACGTGGTCGACAACGGTGTCGCTAATTTAAATTCAACTCGGTCGACTTTGTATATTGGCCCTGGTGGCAACGTAGAATTTGGCGCTTCCTCATTAGTGGTTCTTGCAAACGGAGGACATTTAGAAGCCTTTGGATCCGTGTTGGTCGAAGCAGGTGGCGAATTGCGATTCGGCGACGGAGAATCGGCGGGTTCAGTCAGTACGGACTTGATTCAGAATGACAATCTCATTCGATTGCGACACATTGGAACGCTGAATTTGAATACGCGCATCATCGGCAATGGTCGAATCTTGTCGGACGATGTCGGCTCGACGGTTTTCACGAGACTAGACCAGTTTGAAGGTGTAGTGCATGCCGATCGGGGGGAGATTGTATTGGTGGGGAACGTGCAGGATGTGGATACTCTGCATGCCGGTAGCGATGGAAGAATCACTTATCGCAATGCAAATGTACGCGGCGGATTCATGCGAGGCGCGGGGGTTCATGAACTTGCGGCAGCGGCTACGAGTACGCTAACGAATTTGACGAGTTTCAGCAGCACTCAAATCGATCAACATGGAATGGCAACACTACGAAATTTTAGTAATGGAGGCCTTCTTCGCAACTTCAATGATTTGGAACTCGATGGGTTTTCCAATCGCGATTCAGGTCGGCTGGAGGTAAGTAGTCATGTTCGTGCATTAGACCTTTCGAGCTCGGGGAACATCAACGTTCATTCCGGTGGCATGCTACAAATCATGGACAGTGATTTTGTTGCAGGTGGAGGCAGTCGAACGTACGTGCATGAAGGCGGGCTTGTATCATTGGCAAACGACTACTCCATGGAGCTGAACGGGGGATTGCTGGTCAATAATGGCGAAATCTCTGGAACACTGAACGTCAACTTTGGTTCATTGGCAAAAGGGGCGGGTGTTTTTGGAGAAGTCAACATCAATGATGGCGGAAGGTTCTCGCCCGGCAACAGCCCCGATCTGGTGACGCTGCAATCATTGACCGTGAATGGTGGCTCCATATTGGAGTTTGAAGTCCAAGACATGCTGGGCGCTGTTGGGGAGGATTTTGATCAAGTTCATATTCTGGACCAATTGGTCTTGAGTCCGGGCAATACCGAACTCTCTCAAATCACGATCTCAATACAAAGTTTGGGATTTGACAATTTATTGGGCCTAGCTGAAAATTTTGATGTCAATGGAACCTACTCTTTCGACTTCTTGGTTGCTGATGGCGGAATTAATGGATTCGACCCCAGTCGAATTCGAATTGACAGTTCTAGGTTTTTGAACGCTCCCAACGCGTCGGCTTTCTGGGTGTCCGCAAACGGCAATCGGTTTTCGTTAAATTATTCGGCTGTCCCGGAGCCGAGCACGATAGCCTTGCTGGGTGCCGTCGTGCTGGCCATCGCTTTAGCCGGGCGCCGGCGAAATCCTGCTCTGCAGCCGTAACAGGGGACAACTATCTAAAACCATTATCGAGAACAGGGCCAGTACCCTGTCATCTCACGCACCTGGAGCCGTCGATGGAAAAGTTGTCGTGATGATTTCACTCAAAGCGACCGCGGCGAAATGCCATTTTTCGAGGTTGAACGGGTCGTGGAACATTTGCGTATTCACGCCTTGCCACCACGTGCGTACGCTTAATGACAATCGACGTCCGTTTTTGGCTTGAGAAATCGAAAGATAGTACACGTAACGATCGTTGTCACCGGCATCAAATCCATCCTGTAAAGCTTGGGCGGCATTGAAGCTAAGCTCTGCCTCGGCAAAATCTCCCAGGCGAAATGCAACGAAGCCAAACGTTCGCATAAAACTGCCATTGGTAATATCCTTGTGCACCGCCAAACGACTTAATTCCAACGCGATCAGCAACTCATCCCGGGTCGAGCTTTTTTGCGTGGTAATCCACTGGGCCAAATCATTAGCGTACCACGGATTGTTCGGTTCCAAATCTACCAACTCCTGTAATAGCTGTCGCACACGAATGGGCTCGCGCCGACGATCCACCCGAGCCAAATCGTTTTGGATCGCACGAATTCGTTTTGTTTTTGGTTCAAATTCAACTTGGA
>JBGSIY010000684.1:0-3980 GCA_041742275.1 Pirellulaceae bacterium
GATCCAGGCCGAGATATTGAGGGGTATCTGGCAACGGCCGCCAAGGAAGGAGTGAAAATAGTCGGCGTTGCCGAAACGCATATTCATGCCGATTATGTTTCGGGTGCGCGGGAGTTGGCCGATCGGGTGGGAGCCAAATTATATGTGTCTGACGATGGCCCTGCCGAATGGAAATACATGTATGCCCACGATTATGCACATCAGCTATTGCATGATGGGGATCGATTTATGATTGGCAATATTGAATTTGAAGTGTTGCATACTCCGGGACACACGCCCGAGAGCATTTCATTTATGATCACGGACCGCGGGGGCGGTGCGGACAAGCCGATGGGGATTTTTACGGGGGACTTCATTTTTGTAGGCTCCATCGGACGCCCTGATTTATTGGAAGAAGCAGCGGGCGTGATCGGGAGCGCCGAAATTGGAGCTCGTGATTTATTTAAGTCGGTCAAGCGATTTCGGGAGTTGCCGGACTACCTGCAAATTTGGCCCGCACATGGAGCAGGAAGTGCCTGTGGCAAAGGCTTAGGGGCCATTCCATCCAGTACGGTGGGTTATGAAAAAATGTTTAATCCTGCGTTGCAATTCGAAAATGAAGACGAATTTGTCAAGTACATTTTGTCAGAGCAGCCAGAGGCACCTAAGTATTTCGCGGTGATGAAACGTGTCAACCGCGTTGGCCCCAAGGTCTTGGGTGAAGACTCGCTCCCAGTTGCGTTGCCCGTGACGGAGCTGAAGACGGCGATGGCGTCGGGGCAAGTGGTGGATCTCATCAACTCAAATCAGTTTGCAGATGGGCATATTTCGGGATCGCTGAATATTCCACCCAAGTCGATTGCCGATTGGGGAGGTTGGTTGCTCGACTACGAACGGCCAGTTTTTCTCATTGCCGAACCAGACCAGATAAAAGGGGTGACGCGGACGCTGCAAAAAATTGGTATCGATCGGATCGCCGGGTATTTCAATTGCCGTGAAGTAGGCGAATCGGGATTGCGAACAGAGTCGTTTGCCACAGCGACTCCCAGTGAGATAGCCGACCGAGTCGAAAGAGGTGAAGTCACTTTGGTCGATGTTCGCAGTCAAGTGGAATGGGATGCCGGGCATATTCCTCAGGCAATGCATCTCTTTTTGGGACGGTTGCCCAAGACGCAAGGCAAGATTCCGACGGACAAACCTGTGTTGGTTCAATGCCGTAGTGGTGCGAGATCTGCCGTGGCCGCGAGTTATTTGCAGGCTGTCGGAATTAAGAATGTGATTAATTTGACCGGTGGCATCACCGCTTGGCAAAACGCTCAATTGCCCTGTGTCGCGGGGCGGACGGGTCAGCAACAGGCGTGTTCTGTTTAGATTTTCGCGGGTGTTCTTAGCTTAAAAGGTGGGGCAAAAGAGATGGATTGGATTTTGGGACCATGGGAATGGTGGCAAGGCGGGATTCTGATTGGATTGACAGTCCCTTTGCTGTTCTTGTTTTCGGGCAAGGCGTTTGGGATTTCAACCAGCTTGCAACAGATTGGAGCCGTATGTTCGCCACGCTCCAAATGGGACTATTTCAGTAAACACGACCGTGCGGGAAATGCCTGGACATTAGTGTTTGCCGTGGGGATGGCTCTGGGGGGATTCATTGCCACGCGTTGGCTGATGAACGAGCCGATGGAGTTTTTACCTCCAGAATTTAAGTCAGTGGGGGGGGCCATTCGATTGTTGTTAGGCGGTGTCTTGGTTGGGTTCGGTGCTCGTTACGCCGGAGGTTGCACTTCGGGTCATTCGATCACGGGGATTGCCAATTTGAATTGGCCCAGTTTGGTTGCGACGATTTTCTTTTTTGTCGGTGGACTGGCGGTGACTTGGGGTCTGGGAACTTATCTTTTGGGAGGAGATGGTTAATGAGCACTGCAAGTAACGATGTTTCCTCGGTTGCCACTTCGTCATCAGCGAAATCATTGATGGGGATGAGTTGGTTGGCCAGCCTGCGGGTTCTGATGGTTGGCACCTTTTTTGGTGTGGCGATGACCAAATCGGAAGTGGTTCGTTGGCAAAGGGTTCACGACATGTTTTTATTTCGTGAACCGCGAATGTATTTGATCATTGGGAGTGCCGTGGTCGTGGCCATGGTCTCGATGTTGTTGATCAAAGCCTGGAAAATAAACGATTTGGATGGAAAACCGATCCGTTATACACCCAAACCGTTTCACAAAGGGGTCGTGATTGGTGGTATGATGTTTGGTGCCGGATGGGCGATCACGGGTGCGTGCCCTGGCCCCATTTACTCGCAGATCGGCGCCGGCGAATGGATGGCTTGGTTCACACTCGCCGGGGCTTTGGCCGGAATGTACTTGTATGCCATGCTCAAGCCGCGGTTGCCCCATTAATGCGCGAATGCTAGAGCATGTTGAGTTTTTTTACGGACGGCTTTAAAAATCATGAGTGAAAAACGAATCTTGATCATCGGTGGTGGGACTGCTGGATTGACCGTCGCAGCGCAATTGCTGAAACGGAACAAATCGTTATCGGTCACCATTGTCGAACCGTCTGACAAACATTATTACCAGCCACTATGGACGTTGGTGGGAGCCGGCGTCTTTCCTCGTGAGGTTTCGGAGCGTCAGGAAAAAGACTACATACCCCCGGGTGCCGTTTGGGAACGAGACGCAGTGGTTCGTTTTCAACCGGAAGAAAATCAAGTGGTCACGCAAACGGGAAAGGTTTTGAGTTACGATATTTTGGTCGTTTGCCCTGGGTTGCAACTCAATTGGGATAGTATCAAGGGTCTCGCGGGGAATGTCGGAAAATTTGGGATCTGCAGCAATTACAGCTACGATACCGTCAATACGACGTGGCAGGAATTGCAAAATTTCCAACAAGGCGTTGCGTTGTTTACGCATCCCGCTGGAGCGGTGAAGTGTGGCGGAGCCCCGCAAAAAATCTGTTACTTGGCAGAGGATTATTTTCGGCGGCAGGGCCGGCGGGATCAGTGCCGTGTCGTTTTTGCAGCGGCGACGCCTCGAATTTTTGCTGTTGATAAATACGCAAAATCGTTGGAGAAGGCAATTAAACGCAAGGGAATTGAGACGCATTTCAAGCATGATTTAATTGAGCTGCGTCCCGAAGCCAAGCAAGCAATATTCCAGGTGTTAGAAACCTCCGAGCAAGTCACCATGGAATATGACATGATTCATGTCACACCCAAAATGGGACCACCCGATTTTGTCGCCCAAAGTCCGTTGGCCGGTGAGGGTGGTTGGTGTGATGTGGATAAGCACACCTTGCGGAGCACTAAGTATGCGAATGTTTTTGGGCTGGGGGACGCGTCCAATTTGCCAACTTCCAAAACAGGTGCGGCAATTAGGAAACAGGCTCCCGTGGCGGTTGAAAATGTCTTGGCTGCCGTTGCCGGACATGAGCCGACATCGCGATATAAAGGGTATACTTCCTGTCCTCTAGTGACGGGCTATCGCAGTATGATCTTGGCCGAATTCGACTATGATTTGCAACCACAAGAGACATTTCCTGTCGATCAATCGAAAGAACGTTACAGTATGTATTTGTTAAAAAAGTATGGTCTGCCGTTTTTGTATTGGAACGGTATGTTGCGTGGGCGCGGCTGATGATATTCAGATTACGCTTCACATGTTTTGTTAGCTCCGGAGAGTTGAAATGAACCAAAATAACGACTCGAATCCAGGCGAGTCATTGGCTCCCAGCCAGGATGCGGCGCGACAGCCGAGTTGGATGGAGATGCTGATCTTCATGGCTGTGATCGCGGTTTGGTTTGCCATTCAGGCTTGGCTTGGACCCCGCCCCATGGGCTCGACCTGACTAAGTGGCCAATGTGCGCCGAGTTCGGCGGATGATTTTTCAGGTAGCATCCCTACAGAAGGCGAGTAACAATAGTGTGTCATTCCTTTTTCATGTGGCGTCTCTTGTGTAAACTAGAAGGATCGAACCCCGACCTCATGAAAAAGCGAGACGATGTTAAA
>JBGSIY010000685.1:0-2861 GCA_041742275.1 Pirellulaceae bacterium
GGTCCATTAGAAGGGTTGGTTTCGGGAGTGGAATTTTTAGTGGAAAACAATTTTGTCGCGGTCGATGACTGGAACTTTGTCGTTCCTGTTGATATGCCTTTGGTCGATAGTGTTCTCGCGGATCATTTGTTTGCTGCCGCCAGTTCGGGTTGTGAATGCATTATGCCGATTAAGGGCGCGCAAAAGTTGGGCTTTCCGCTGTGGTTGCGAAGTCGCGCGGCGGGAGTCTTGCGAGTCTCATTGGGCCAAGGGGTTCGGCGAATCTTGGAGATCGATGAGCATTGTGCCACGCAATGGATGGATTTATCGGGAATGGCCGGCGCGGGCGGAGTTTTCGAAAGTCTGTCGTCAATAAATACGAAGGAAGATTACCGGAAGCTAATTGAGCGTGGTTTTAAATAGCGAGGATGTTCAGGCCCATCGTCGACGTGCGGCAAGATGTCTTAGCGTTGTTGATTCGTGTCAAAAAAACAGAGATTCCGTGAAAACTTTGGGGAAGCCTGAACAAGGATTCAAGAAAACTGTCATTTCGTATTGCGGGCAAATCCTTTTTCGCTATACTTTCCGGTTTTCCTAAAAAAATATCTGCCGGCATAGCTCAGTGGTAGAGCAGCTGTTTTGTAAACAGCTGGTCGGGGGTTCAAATCCCTCTGCCGGCTCTAATCGTTTCTAGTGCCAAAAAGCCATCCTGGGATGGCCTTTTTGGCCTCAGGGGCGAGTGAAGCCAATTTGCGGTGTTGAGAGTGGCTCCAATTCAGGTTTCGGCTTGATGACGGGCGAATGCATCGCTGGACAGGTCAGTTCTGACGGGTTAGTCCTGACGGGTTAGTCCTGACGGGTTAGATTGGCGGTTTGGATGGGATGGGGGGATACCGAAGCGGTTAAACGGGACAGACTGTAAATCTGTTGGCTATGCCTTCGCAGGTTCGAATCCTGCTCCCCCCACTTTTATGGATAGCTGGGATTGATTGGCTGTGTGCCGTTGGTTGGGTCCAGGTGGCGGAGTTTGGGTGCCATTCTGGAGTCTGATGGTTTGGGTCTATCGGGACTGGTTTTTGCTGGAAATTGCCTGGTGAATATGCCGGCTGCCTTGTGCATTTAGGGTTTACTCGTTAAAACGGGATTTGCTCAAAAGTGCGGTTGTTTGGTGTTTGGCGAGGAAGTTGCGGTTGCGGGCCTTGTTCTGCTGGTTTTTCTGGTAGTGATCGGGTTTGTTGGATGCGTTGCGGGTGTAGCTCAATGGCAGAGCTCCAGCCTTCCAAGCTGGTGGTGAGGGTTCGATTCCCTTCACCCGCTTAACTCAGAGTGACTGTTGCTTTTGATGGCGAAGGGCACTTGAGAGATTAGGTGTTTTTCGCCGAATGATTGGGCTAGTTGGCTGCTGTAGCTCAGTTGGTAGAGCACTTCCTTGGTAAGGAAGAGGTCATGGGTTCAAGTCCCATCAGCAGCTTTGTGACGTTCTCGGCCTCTTGGGGTCGAAAGGTTTTTTCGCTTGGTTGTATCAAATTAGAAAAAAAATAGGTGTAGAAAGCATGGCCAAGGAGGAATTTAAGAGGACAAAGCCTCACGTTAATGTGGGGACCATTGGGCATATTGACCATGGTAAAACAACGACTACCGGTGCTTTGGTTGCTGTTCAGGCGGCTAAGGGGTTGGCGAAGGCGATTTCATACGCGGATATCGCCAAAGGCGGTACAGTGCGTGATGAGACGAAGACGGTTACGATTGCGGTGGCTCACGTGGAGTATGAGACGCTCAAGCGTCACTATGCTCACATTGATTGCCCTGGTCACGCCGACTTTATTAAGAACATGATCACGGGTGCTGCCCAGATGGAAGGCGCGATTTTGGTTGTGTCTGCTGCTGACGGTCCGATGCCTCAGACGAAAGAGCACGTGTTGCTTGCGCGTCAGGTTGGCGTTCCGGCTTTGGTTGTGTTTTTGAACAAGGTCGACTTGGTTGACGATCCTGAATTGCTCGAGTTGGTCGAGATGGAAGTTCGGGAGTTGTTGAGTAAGTATGATTTTGATGGCGACAATGTTCCGATTGTCCGTGGAAGTGCTTTGCCTGCCTATCAAAATCCAAGCGATCCTGAAGCCAGCAAGTGTATTAGTGAGTTGTTGGATGCGGTTGATAGCTATATTCCTGAGCCTAAGCGTGAAGAAGACCGGCCGTTTTTGATGGCTGTGGAAGACGTCTTCTCGATCGAGGGTCGCGGTACTGTTGCGACCGGTCGAATTGAGCGTGGTGTCATTCGAACAGGTGACGAGATTGAGGTGATTGGCTTGGCGGCCGAGCCTCGCAAGACGATCTGTACTGGCGTTGAGATGTTTCGCAAGATCCTCGATGAGGGCCGTGCTGGCGACAACGTAGGTTTGTTGTTGCGTGGTGTTCGTCGCGAAGAGATTCAGCGTGGTCAAGTGTTGGCGAAATCGGGTTCGATTACGCCTCATACTAAATTCGAAGCTGAAATTTATTGCTTGAGCAAAGACGAAGGTGGTCGTCATACGCCGTTTTTCAGTGGTTATCGTCCTCAGTTCTATTTTAGAACGACCGACGTGACTGGAACGGCGAATCTGGTTGGTGCCGAGATGTGCATGCCTGGCGACAACGTTCGTTTGTCGGTTGAGTTGCATAAAGCGATTGCGATGGACGATGGTGTCCGTTTTGCGATTCGCGAAGGCGGCCGAACTGTCGGTTCTGGCGTGGTAACCAAAATCCTTCTTGAGTCGTATGGTTAGGTATTGTTACAGAACTCATGATAAAACCTTCGTGAGGATATTCCTGCGATCAAGATACTTTACTTTAATCGCGGATATTCCGACCGCTGAACTGACATTTTGAACTCATAAAATGGCAGG
>JBGSIY010000686.1:0-1621 GCA_041742275.1 Pirellulaceae bacterium
TCATGATGATACAAGTGACCGGGGTTGTAACGGATTTTGTCGACGTGGGGAGCGACCCATTCGGCCATTCGATAATTTTCTTGCAAGTCCACCGACAGATTGGCCGTCGTGCCACTGCGAATTTCTTGTAATGCTTCGGCGTCCTTTTTGCTGTCGACAGCGATCCTCACGACATCAGCCCCCGCGTCGGTCAACAAGTTGACCAGCTCAATCGTCGCGGGAATGTCGGTGGTTTTCGTGGCGGTCATCGATTGCACGGCGATTCGCTGACCGTTGCCAATGGTAATCGAACCGATTTTGACGGCTCGTGTTGGATTGCGTTGGATGTCGACCACTTTTCAGCTCGCGTGTTTGTAACAATAAAGGATAGTAAATCGAGGCGAACGAATGTCGCCACGCCTATCGATAACCGTTCGTGATGGACCGGGTTAATCGACGGCGTGATCTAAATATAGTTCTCTAGAAAAAGGTCATCCATGTCAACGGTTTCCCCCTGGCTCCATATTGTACTCTATCAACCCGAGATCCCGGGGAACACGGGTGCCGTTGGGCGAACCTGCGTTGCCTTGGGGGCCAAACTTTGGCTGGTTCGACCGTTAGGGTTCCGCATTGACGAGAAAACTCTTCGCCGAGCCGGGCTTGACTATTGGCAACACCTGGAATGGGAAGTCGCCGATCATTGGGAAGATTTAATGCAGCGAATGTCTCCGCAACGAATTTGGCTCTTCTCCAAACGAGCGACACGTTCGTGTTATGACGTCGAATACCAACAAGGGGATGCCTTTATTTTTGGGAGCGAAACGTCCGGGCTGCCGGACACATTGATCGAGAAACACAGTGCGTCTTTATTGCGAATTCCTACGACCGAAAATGTTCGCAGCCTGAATCTTTCGTGTAGTGCCGCCGTATCGGCCTACGAAGCCTGCCGTCAGATTTGGGGCACGACTGGCAGTCACCTCTCCATTCCTGGGCAATAATTTCGAATGGTGAAAACCGGCCAAATGTTATCGGCCATTACCCGTCATTTCCAGCCGCCATCCAGGGTAGCAATTGAAAACCGTCCCGGCAGGCTGGGACCACCCGCGGGCACGGAACCTTGGCAAGTCCAGCGTCCAACACCCGCTCGAAAATCGCTTCGTTCAAAACTGGAAACAGGCACGAGGATAGTGTTATCCCCTGTCGATCTGAGATTGCGAGAGATCAGCCGAAACGCTTGGGCTTCCGAGTTTTTTGAGGAGAGCCATGCGTTATCGCACTGCCGCAAACCTGAGATCGAGAACGAAACGGACCCATGCCTTGGACGATCGAGCGTCGCCCCACGGGGAGAAACGTTAGTGATTTTGCGGGTCTGGGAGTGGCGGGAAAAAATTCACAAACGGAGTTCGATTCTGCAGGGTTTTGCCTTTATTAACAATCATCGGAGCTGGCGCGAACCCTCAGTCGGGACCGGGCGAACCCAAGGCCAAAATCCGGACAAAAAATTAAAAAGTCTTCAGAACAGGCCTAGACGCGAGTTTTGGTTTCGCTACTATATGGGTGCGGGATGGAGCAGCCCGGTAGCTCGCGAGGCTCATAACCTCGAGGTCGTCGGTTCGAATCCGGCTCCCGCAACTACAACCCA
>JBGSIY010000687.1:0-4271 GCA_041742275.1 Pirellulaceae bacterium
GGCGAATCGGTTCTGGGAAAGGTTTTAAATACCGTTGGTACAAAACGCTCATGATTTTTGAGCTTGCCAGGGCAAGTGCCCATCGTTGAGTGAATTTACCAAATCGAAGAATGTTCAATTAACGCCGGTTCTATGGCAAAGCCGGGCGGCCGTTGATGGTTTAAGAGTTTTATTCGTCTTGAGCAACAAGACATTTTTTAAAGGGTTGAAAAAATGAAGTTCCAAGTCATACCAATTTTGTTTGTAGGAATATCGTTAGTGTTGGTTCCTCAAGTGACATTCGGCCAGAGCATTACTGAGTTGAATGGCAATTGGTCGGTGGTCCAAGGAACCCTGGCTGGAACTCCGGTCCCCAACGACGCCTTGAATTCAATGAGCCTGTCCTTCACCGATGGTAATTTCCAAGCGAAATCGGGGAGTCTGCAATCGGGTGGTTCGATCGCAGTCGCTGTAGCCGGGACGACTCAACTCAATTTTACAATCAACAGCGGCAATGATGCGGGTAAAACCATCAAGGCCTTGTATCGTTTGGAGAATGGGAGTCTGACGATTACGTTCAGTCAAGACGATCAGGTACCGTCGTCGCACAATTCCACGGCTGCCAATAATTACTGCAGTTTGGTCTATCGTGCTGGGGGAGCCCTGGCAACATTGCCCTCCAATCCTACTCCCCCCATCGAAACGGGAGCCGGTGCCGGCGGATCAGCCGGGTCTGCGGCAAGTATCGAGTAGGCGGTAACGTTATCGAGTAAACGGCAACGCAGCGGGTATCGCTAAGCCCGCTAGTCTCCGTGTCGGTTTGTCCCCTTCCGTCGTGGGACACAAACCCCAACTGGTCTAGCAAATTGAAAAAATTAAAAAGCAGGAGGTCATTAAATTCGACCCCTGCTTTTTTCGTAGACCACCCCGAATCAAAAAACCGCGACCAGTGCCAGCCACCAACGGCACTCCGTGGGAACTAGCAGGGGAGCATTAGAGGCGGTGATGGGGTTGCGCGGGGCGTCTGCGGTTAGTGGTGAATCCTGGCTTGCTCCGAGGTGAACTCGGACGGGAATTGGCCGGTGCCCGCAACAGGCTAGATGACGGCTAATCTCATACTTCGGAATCCCGAAACTGACGAAGCTATTAGTCCCAGCAATCGCATTTCCTAACCATTGTCAGAAAATAAGTTCCTGCCGATTTGAAAAACTGGTTTTTGTTCCAGGCCTGTTCTTCAGGACTTGTTTTGCAAGAATTTCTCAATTTACCCCAACAGGGGTTAGAATCAATTAGCCGAGTTACCCCGATAGGGGTTAGCAGCTATTAGCCGGTGTTTGAGCGCAGCGACACCATCGGTAAGTTATCCCTCAGGACTTGTTTTGCAAGAACTTCTCGATTTACCCCGACAGGGGTTAGAATCAATTAGCCAAGTTACCCCGAAAGGGGTTATCAGATATTAGCCGGTGGTTGAGCGCAGCGACACCACCGGAGAGTTATTGCCACCGCCATTGCACCCTGAAGGGGTGCCAGAGACGTTCTTGATTCGCCCTGCTCGCCTCAATCCCGGGTTGCTGAAAAAGAACACGAAATCGGACCGGTAATCTCCTTGGTGTTTGAAACGACCCGCAAAGGCCATCAATACCTGCGGCGGCGACAAACCAAACGCGGAATTTTTTTGGGGATATATCCATAGTGGCCGAGGACACGAGTCCTGTCGCACTGGCCTCGATACTCTTCCAGCGACGCTGACGATTGGTTCGTCGTGTCTAAGAAACTATCCCAGAACCGATTAGCCGTGGGGCACCAGCCCCCGGTTTATTTGGTCGAACCGGGCGCTAATGCGTTTTGGCTGATGATTCAGATCAGTTTTGGGTAGGCTCCAAATCCAAAAAGTCCCGGCCGAGTTTACCTCGGTCGAACTTCGGATTCACCACTAACGTCGTGCTCTCCCTGCTTTCGCCCCATCCGAGTTTACCTCGGTTAAGCAAGGGATTCACCATGAAAAGTTGCGATCCAACGTTTATCCGGGAAATAGAAACGAAAATTGGCCGGAACGAAAATTGGCTGGCGCCTATTAGTTCCATCGAAAGCTAAAAGAGGTTCGCCAACGAAGATTGGAAAATCCCCAGTCCAAAAAATTGGTTGCATAGGCACGGCTGGCCAGATATAAACAATGAACTTGCACGGAGGATAGGGCATTGCTGAGGAGCATCCTGAGGGCCGAAGTTGGATGAGGGCGGCCAGCAATGGCTACTCCTCTGAATTTCAAACTTTGGCATCAATGCGCTAAACCCAAACGCAAATCCAAGCAATCGATCGTTACAGTTTTCAGCTAACTCAACGAACAAAGTTCCTTTTCCCGCTGAACCAAGACACTGGCAAGGAGGTTTTCCATGGAACGTTATGAGACAAAGCTGTATTTTGCTTTTTACGTGATCTTTTTTACCGTGGGGATTTGTTGCCAAATTGGGTTTTGCCAAAACGCAACTGGTTTACCATCAATCTCGCAAATTAAATCTATTTACTATTTTACTGTCGAAAGCGGAACCGGGAAATTGATACCTCATGAGGAAAAAGTTTCAATCCCAAATGACCAGTATTTAACATTGCGGTTTCTAGAAGACGCGGACGTCATTGCCGAATTGGACTTAATTCCCGAACAGGAAGCAGGCCTGAAATCGAAGCTCAAAAGAATTCGCGAGTTGAGCCAGAAAATTCAAAATGCAATCGGGCGTAACCTAATGGATGATCACATGCCTAGTGAAGATTGTCCAGAGCTGAGTATGAGCCGCGATTTGGCGAATGAGTTATTTGAAGATCTGCTCGTGTCGCATCAAGTTCAACGAATCGATCAGATAATCTTAAGATACCATATTCGTCAAAATGGTTTTATTCGTAGTTTCGAAGTCGGCGGCATATTGCATGATCTTGAGATCACCAATGACCAATTGAAATGCCTCGGAAATGTTAAAGAACTTATTGCAACCGAACTTGACGCGGCGGCCGAAGAAATACGGGGAAAAGTTGAAAAAAAGATTTTAGATCATTTAAATGTCGCACAACGAGAACATCTGAAACAAATCATGATTGATTTGAACATCAACAAACCGCAGTCGCTTGATTTAATGGCAGCACAAATCGACCACTGCGAGCAATTTATTCAGATGGCCGACCATTTTCAGATTGACTGTTGCATGAGTTTTTTGGACCCATTTTTTGAGATAGATCTGAAAGGTAATTTGATCGTAGTTCGCAATCCAGGCGAAAAACTTGTGGCTGGAGTAGACGAAAAAAATGCGGAAGCAATGCAAGACTGGATTCTTTTTAACGGAGTTGTAAACGGAATATCGCAGAAGGAACTCCATAGTGAATTAGGGTTGAGTATCCGTCAGGTGAGCAAAATAGAGGACCTAGTGGATGAGATTAGAATGCAATATTCAATAATCTCACGGCCTCCAACTGGCGTGTTTAGCGATCCTGACGAAGTTGTGAAATGGCTCGATGGTATGTTTATTACTCAAACAGGGCTTATTTCAGAATTTTCGCCCACTCTTACGTTGTTGATAAAACAATTTGACGAGCATAAATTTTCTGAGTACCGAATTCGAAGTGAGATAACAAGACTCGGGCTCACATTTTCACTTACAGCCGGTCAATTGGCCAGTGTTCTGGATGTGTCTGAGGATCAAAAACGGGCGATTCGCTCGGAACTTGATGAATTTGTTGATTACATTTCTAAAAATACAATTGAAGAAGAAGAAAAAGCCTTAAACAAATTGCTTGAATGTCTCGACCAGAACCAGCGTCAACAGTTCGATTCGTTGGTAGGCAATCAACTTCGAGCTTCAAGAGCCAACTTGGGAGTGTTTGCTGAACAACTGAGAGGGCCATCAAAGAGATAGTGATTTAGAACCTATCCCAGAACCAATTAGCCTTAGGGCACGAGCCCTCGGTTTATTCGGTCGAACCGGACGCTAGCGCGTTTCGGCTGATGATTACGATCAGTTTTGGGATAGGCTCTTATTGTGTTTATGCACCGTTCCAACTGGATCTGTGTTATTTGTGACGTGTTCTTATTCGTCAGTCTCAACTTCCGACATTGCGTAGTTGGTACCACGTGAATCACTTTTTGTCGCCCGCTTTCTTTTTTGACGTTATGGCACAAAGGAGATCAAAAGGGCGGACCGTAGGTTCCATCAAAAACTTCCGAATATAGAAAATCATTTGCCAAAAACTGGATGCCCCATTTTTCGAAGCGAATGCTCGGGACACAGCAGATTGTTGACCCGTCT
>JBGSIY010000688.1:0-8860 GCA_041742275.1 Pirellulaceae bacterium
TTTGACCTCATTATTATGGATATGCAGATGCCAGTGCGAGACGGAATCCAGGCGGTTACTGAACTGCGTGCCGCAGGCATAGAGTGGCCGATTATCGCACTCACGGCTGACGCAATGAAAGGCGACCGTGACAAATGCCTAAAAATCGGCTGCGATGATTATCTTTCCAAACCCATTGACCAAGCCGCGCTGACGCGAATGGCCGCCCGATACACGCAAAGTAATGCGATTGATGAACTGCGTCGCCTTCGAAAGGAGCGTTTGGAATTGCAAGAAATACTCACTTCTCAACCCCCGTTTGATCAGGACGATGCTCAAAATGAATAAACAACACGTGGAGAGCAATTGGATCTCGGTTTAGTCCAATACGGGGATAAGGACAAATTCGATAACAGGAACCCATCTCAACGTTCAAATTCTTGTTTAAACCGAGGAGATCGCGTGACGAATCCAGCTTAAACGGGCGAGGCATGCTACGATTTTAAACTGTCATTACGACATTTCGGTTGATCGGTGCCCATGCAAAACAAAAAACAAGGTAGCCAAATCGAACCTACGGACCCAAAGCAATCATCGGCCAAACCTCGTTCGGATTCCCTGGTGGTTGTGGGTCTGGGAGCATCAGCGGGGGGATTGTCGGCACTGCAAACATTTTTCCATCAGATCCCTGGTGATTCGGGTTTGGCGTTCGTTGTTGTGGTCCATCTTTCTGCCGATCACGAAAGTCATCTGGCCCAGATTTTGCAGCCCCATACGAACATCCCGGTTCTGCAGGTGACCGAAACCGTGGCTCTGGAATCCAACCACGTTTATGTCATACCGCCCGGCCGAAACCTGACGGCGGTGGACACTCATTTGCGATTGGACGAATTGGAACCGGAGCGTCAGCATCGCGCACCCATTGACCATTTTTTTCGAACACTCGCCTAAACACATGACGGCCAGTCCATCGGAGTGATTCTGACCGGTACCGGCAGCGATGGAACGCTCGGCCTGAAAGCAATCAAGGGATGCGGTGGAATGGTCATCGTTCAGGACCCCAACGATGCCCAGTACGATGGGATGCCGCAAAGTGCATTGGGTACGGGAATGGTGGACGTTGTTTTGCCACTTTCGGAAATTCCGGCGAAGTTGCTGGCACTTGCTGAATCCCTCCAAAAAGTGACTTTGCCAGTCGATGAGGAATCGCTTTCGGAAGATCAGCGAAATTTGTTGCACAAAATCTTTGCACAGATTCGAACTGGCGTGGGGCGTGACTTCACCCGATACAAGAGATCCACGATTATGCGTCGGATCGGACGAAGGATGCAGTTGGCTCAAATCACCAATCTGGGCGATTATCTGCAAAAACTGCGAAACGATTCCCAAGAGGTTCAATCGCTTGCCGATGATCTGTTAATTACGGTCACCAATTTTTTTCGCGACAGCGAGGTATTCGGGTTTTTGGAACAAGAGATCGTTCCCAAACTGTTCCAGGACAATGGTGCTGATGAAGAAGTGCGAATTTGGAGTGTTGGGTGCGCCACGGGCGAGGAAGCGTACTCGCTGGCCATCATTTTGTTGGAAGAAGCATCGAAGGTGGAGACGCCGCCAAAAATTCTGATATTTGCCAGCGATTTGCACCAGCATTCTCTTGGCCGTGCGAGAAACGGCTTTTATCCGGGTGATATCGCAACAGATGTATCGCCAGAACGTTTGAAACGATTTTTCGTAAAAGAAGACGGTGGAAATCGAATTCGAAATGAAGTTCGTGACCTCGTGGTGTTTACGCCG
The DNA here is from genome assembly GCA_041742275.1 of Pirellulaceae bacterium. Classification (GTDB taxonomy): domain Bacteria; phylum Planctomycetota; class Planctomycetia; order Pirellulales; family Pirellulaceae; genus BJ22. The sequence goes on from JBGSIY010000688.1 coordinate 1,774, forward strand.
CATAATCTGATGGGAGATCCTCCCTTCTCGCGACTGGATTTCATTTCGTGCAGCTACGATAATGCTCTCATCCACGAACAATTCATCTGGTCGCCAGAATTGTTTAAAATTTTGCAATTACCAAAGTCGACTCCAGTTGACCGCAATATATTTTTGAATTTGATCCATCCTGACGACAAAAACGAGTTTCTGGCCGGATTTCAAAAGGCGATTGAACCCGACGGGCAAGACAGACATGACAGGCAATTTCGCGTAATCATTGATGGAGAAACCCGTTGGTTACGGGATGTGGGGCACACATTTTTCACTGACGGCCCAAATGGGAAACGAGCTGTTCGCATCGTGGGGAAGGTGCAAGACATTACGGCTCAAAAAGATCATGAGGCGTCGCGGGAACAAGCTCGCGCCGCCGCTGAAGCCGCCAACCGGAGTCGCGGCGAATTTCTGGCCAACATGAGTCATGAAATCCGAACACCGATGACCGCGATCCTCGGTCATATCGATATCCTGAGCGAAATGCTGGACGGGCCTGAGCAGCGAAAGTACCTGGAAACGGTACGCGAAAATGGAAAGTTTTTGCTGGGTATCCTCAATGATATTTTGGACCTTTCCAAAATCGATGCGGGGAAGTTGAACATCGAGCGAGAACCGGTTGAACTAGCGAGATTACTGGCCGAAGTTCGCTCGCTAATGAACGTTCGCGCGATGGAAAAAGGTGTGGGTCTTTCAATCGAGTTTGGCTCACTCGTTCCCCTGTCAATCAAAAGTGATGCCATTCGATTGAGGCAAATCCTGCTGAATTTGTTGGGCAACGCGATAAAGTTCACCGAACTCGGTACGGTTCGCCTGGTCGTGACCTGGCTCGAGGAAACGTCGCAATTGCGATACTGGATTTGGACAATTCCGGTAAAACGGCCGAAGAGATCAGAATACAACCAATTCCCAGATTGAATCAATGAAATGGGATTTCTGGCCGATCGGCGTTGTGCTGTACTTCATGGCGATGTTTGCGCAAACAGCATTTGCTCAGAGCGTCGCAGGCCATCAATACTAACTGCCGCCTGAGATGCCGTCTCGTCCAGCAGAAACATCAGGCTTTGAATCGACGTGTGTATATGTTGGGCAAACGCTGAATCTCGACATATTGTTGTCGATCGCTTGGCAGAACAACCCGACACTGCGTCAAGCTCAGGCCCATATCACAGCCGAAACCGGCAAGGCAATTCAGGCGGGCCTTTATACCAACGTGATGGCCCGCCAGACCTACAACATGGGCCAAGCCAATGCCGCTGAAATTCGTCAGGTGGCAGCCACCTTAGAAATCACTGCGAGGTAGTTCGGTCAACCACTCGTTGAAAGTTTTGATCTCACGCTGCCCCCGTGGCACCAGCCGTGATCCCTTGGAGTACCTGGGGGCGAAGGGAGCCTGATCTCGAGCGATCGGCTATCTAGGTCGTTTCCAACGCCACAAGCGTTAGGTATATCGCCACGATCAGCGTGTAAAGCGACACGAGCGACGACATCACAACAGACAGCAACTTACGCCACCCTTACCAGCATCCGATTTCCCTACGGGCTCGGCCCAGCAGGATCCCCACTGTCAGCTAACGGTACTTCAACCAAAGGACCTTTCGGTAAATCAATGTCGCCTTGCGCTCCGCGAACTATCAAAAAAAATGCTGCTGTCGCGGAGGGAAAGGCGACAATAAAAATCTGGATGATGCTAAGTGCCGCAGAATGTGCTTGGCAGCGGTCTCTGCCTGGGAACGCAGTTCTGGGACCGCCGTGCTTTCCCAACTGGCAGGCTTTCGAAGCGTGCCAACGACAATTAAGTCTTCTAGGATGTGCCCGGAGGCATCAATTGCACACCCGTCATCGTCAGTTTTTAGCCCCAACGATAATTCATCCGGTTGAACCCAATCATGGACCAACAATGATCCAATGACGGGATTCGCTTCTGCGAAATTAGATGCCGTTGGACCCGTACAATTAATCACCCAACGGGTATGAAGTTCAGTCGAACGATCGTGGCCACGTTTGCGGATTAACATCCTAACTTCCTCTTCCTGTGCCTGAGCAGCGACGACATTGCCGGCGATGATTTCGATTTGACCATCAGCCCGTAATTGTGAAAATCGTTCCGCAACTTGCCATGCCATCCGATGACGATGGATTTCCCAATAGGGTCTCAGTCGCTTCAAAAACCTTTCTTGTTCAAATCGGGTTAGTGCTTTCCAAAGAGCCTGAGTGTGTGGCCTCAAGCCATCCACGACCCCACGCCAATCAATGCCCTGCTCAGCTTTTTCTTTAATCAGTTTTCTCAGACGACTACATAGCGTCCTGATTTGTATTCCCGAAGTGGAATGGGTTAGTTCCGCCACAAGAGTTTCCAAGTCGACAGGTGGAACAGCATTTTTTAGGTGCGATTGCGGGACTAGCCCTCGACGTGAAATTAGAGTGATCGGGGCCTGTCGTCGTTGTTGGCAGAGAGAAAGTATAATGTCTACTGCAGTCAGGCCGCTTCCCAACACGACGACCGAGTCATGGGGTTGAATCGCGTTGTCGCTAAAAAGTTTCCATGGATCCGAAATGAGCCGCGTTCTTGGTCCGGTCCAATAGGGGCCTACAACATCCGAGGGTGGGCGATGTCCAATCGCCAATACCGCGACGGCCGCAGGTATCGCCGCGTTACCCCCCAGGCTTACCATCCATCCGCCGTCCGGGTGTCGAAACAATCGCCGCACTTCATCGAAGGCAATGGTGAGTCGTACGTTGTCACCTACGGTCCGAGAGGTTTCAATCAGCGATTCACGAACATATTCCCCATACCACTTCCGCGGCAGGAAATCACTTGGGGCAATTGCCCCATATCGACGACTTGCCCAATTCATAAAATCGTCGGGGCGATCTGCCCAAGCACTCATACGCCCCGCTGGAACATTCAACAAATGATTTAAGTTGGTGGTGCTATACGCGAGGCCTTCCCCAATCGCTCCTTGGCGTTCGACGAGGCATACGTGGACCGACCGCTGCGCTTGATCAGCTTGCCGAAGAAGTTGAGCAGCTGCCATTGTTCCGCTAAAACCGCCGCCAATCACAACAACCGTTGGCGTTTCACCCTCAGGGGATGTCAAGGTCTGCTTGTATTCGAAATCAGGCCTCGGTACGAACCGGCGAACGTCCCGAAGTATTGGAGCATAAACATGTAACGTGACAAGTCGTTCGGTAGGTGAGGCATTGCGCACTGTATGCACGCCCGCGTCTTGCCAGGCCGTCAAATCGCCAGGCTTTAGTCGGTTTTCGAATTCCAGGTCAACGTACCCATCGGAAGCAACTCTCCAGCAACCTTCTGCTGCCTCTCCATGCAACACCAACATCGCTGAGATCGAACCCGAATGATCGTGCGGGCAACTCGAGTGACCCGGAAGCCAAGTTAAAACCAGCAATTCATAGTGCTCCCGCCTTACAACCAAACCCCGGTGATACTTCTGCTGCGTTTCATGGACAAAAGGAAGGACATCCTCGACAGCCAAGTGTGCGTTGCGAATGACTCCTGCCAACTGAGTAAGCGTGGTTTCGCCTTGAATTTTGTCAAGTTGCCGGATCAGGCTCGCAAGGGGATCATTAATTTTTGACATTGACCAAACAACCTTTCGAAAACGATTTTTTGCCGCAGAAATGCTACGCGTTTCACTTAAGAAGTGAGACTGACGCGATTACTTGACTCACCACTTTGAAGAACGTCGACCCTGATCTCAGTTGAATGCCCTAACGTTTGGATGACGGCGAGTGATTGATGTTGCTCGTGCGTAATCGGCGTTTTTCAGTTCGATCAATTTGTACTATCACGCCGTCTTGAATTACGATGGAAACAGAACCAAACAACAAACCCTGGAGTGATTGTCGAACTTGGTCCAGTTCAGCATCTGAAATTTCTCGCCGTTGATTAGGGACGTACGATTTTGGATCTTGAGATTGGCTCATTTTTTACTCCCGAATTGAATTGTTTTTTAAAATGATGTACCGATCAGATAGCAAAGTCCGGGACAAAGATCCGTGCATTTTTGGGATAAACGAATACATTCTCGCCAATAGACAGTCCTAGTTGATGGTAGATTTCTTGACTCAATTCCACTTGAATGCCTTCTCCATTGATTAGCGTCAAGTGAACACGGGCCACAGCTCCGGCGGGATTGAGTCGAACAACACGGGCGGGTAGGCCAGTCGTGTTTTCCGCAGTCCGGTGGATACCCAGTTCATGCGGTCGCATATAGACTGCGGCGTCTTTTTCATGAGCACCGTTATAGCTTGGGTACTCAAACGTGAGATTGCCAAGCGATGCTTTGCCTTCCTTGATGCGGCAGTGGAAAATGTTGACTTGACCAAGGAACTCCATCACAAACTGACTGGCGGGATGATGAAACACTTCCTCTGGCGTACCCACTTGCTCAATCTTGGCCTGGTTCATAACCACAACGCGATCTGCTACTTCCAGAGCCTCCTCTTGATCATGGGTCACGAGCACGCTAGTCAAATGGATCTCGTCATGCAGTTTGCGCAACCAATCCCGTAATCCCTTGCGGACCTGGGCATCAAGGGCCCCGAATGGTTCGTCCAGAAGTAGAACTTGAGGCTCGACTGCGATGGCTCGTGCTAGTGCTACCCGTTGACGCTGTCCGCCCGACAGTTGCGAGGGAAAACGATCGCCGAAGCCCTCGAGTTGGATTAATTTCAGGAGTTGATTCACGCGATCGCGGATATGATTCTTGGAGGGCCGGTCTCGTCGCGGTCGAACCTTCAACCCGAAGGCAATATTGTCAAAAACGGACATGTGCCGAAACAATGCATAATGTTGAAAGACGAAACCCACGCCTCGTTTGCCGACGGGATTGCCAGACACGCTGGCGTCTTGGAATAATATTTCGCTTTCAGGGTTAGGGTCCGACGTCTCCAAACCCGCAATGATTCGCAGCAAAGTTGTCTTGCCAGAACCCGACGGACCAAGCAGGGCAACCAGTTCGCCGTCATTGACTCGCAAACTTACATCGCGGAGTGCCGTAAAGTTTCCAAACGTTTTTGACACATGTTTGACTTCGATGCTCACGAGACGGTAACCTCTGCCGAATTCGGCTCAAGTGATTGGGGAATAGTATGATTAATGCGGTACTCAACTAGACTTTTGGCGGCGAGGGTGACCAATGCCAGCAATGCCAGAAGAGAAGCGACTGCAAAGGCTGCCACAAAGTTGTATTCGTTGTAAAGAATTTCCACGTGCAGCGGGATCGTATTCGTCTTGCCTCGTACGTGCCCAGAGACCACGGAGACGGCACCGAACTCGCCCATCGCTCGGGCGTTACACAGGATGACTCCGTAGAGCAATGCCCAGCGAATGTTCGGCAGAGTAACGTACCAAAATGTTTGCCAACCACTGGCCCCGAGTGTGATCGCAGCCTGCTCTTCCTCCGTCCCCTGCTCTTGCATCAACGGAATGATTTCGCGTGCAACAAAGGGGAAGGTGATAAAAATGGTGGCCAAAACAATTCCAGGCACTGCAAAAATAATTTGAATGCCCTGAGCATCCAACCACGGTCCCATCCAGCCTTGCATCCCAAACATCAACACATAGATCAACCCGGAGATGACTGGCGAGACGGCAAAGGGTAAATCGATCAGTGTAATCAAGATGCTTTTGCCCCAAAACTCAAACTTGGCAATCGCCCAGGCGGCTGCCAAACCAAATACAAGATTCAACGGAACGGCAATGCCTGCGGTAATCAGCGTTAGCTTGATGGCGGCAATCGCGGACGCGTCGGAGAAACTGGCCAAGTAGGCGCCGATCCCTTTGCGAAAGGCTTCTATGAAGACGGCCAGTAGCGGCACGAACAGATACAAAGTCAGGAATCCGACTGATGTGGCAATCAACAAGTACTTAACCCAGCCAGGTTCTTCTGTTGCGCCACGCATATTCCTCGACGGAGTTCGCCTTTGGGAGACCGGAGTGATCTGTTCACCTTCGTCGATTGTTTCGTTCATGAGACACCTCGCTGACGTTGGCCGCTCCACCACTGCAACATATTGATTGCGAACAACATTAGGAAAGAAGCGACTAACATGACCAAGGCGATTGCGGTGGCACCCGCCGTGTCGTATTGTTCAAGCTTGGTGATGATCAGCAACGAAGTGATTTCTGTTTTCATTGGCATGTTGCCAGAGATAAACACGATCGATCCGTATTCGCCGAGAGCGCGGGCGAATGCCATCGCAAATCCAGTCAAAAGGGCTGGCAGAACCGCAGGGAAGATGACATAGAATAGTGTTTGTAACCGATTGGCGCCCAGGCTGGCCGCGGCTTCCTCGTTCTCCTTGTGCAGATCCTCAATCGCAGGCTGCAAGGTTCGAACAACAAAGGGTAGACCGATGAACGTCATCGCAATGACGATACCCAACGGTGAGAACGCGGCCTTGATTCCCAGCGGCTCCAGATATTGTCCTATCCATCCATTCTGGGAATAAATGGCGGTTAGAGCGATTCCTGATACCGCAGTCGGCAAAGCAAAAGGTAAGTCAACCATGGCATCAACTAGCTTCTTACCTGGAAAGTGATATCGCACCAGAGTCCAGGCCACGATAAAACCAAAAAACGCATTGATCAAAGCGGCTATCAATGACGTACCAAATGTCAGACGGTACGAAGCTAAAACGCGTGGGTTGGATACGGTTTGCCAAAATTGTTCGAAACCCATGCCCGCCGATTTGATGAACAGAGCTGACAAGGGTACCAACACAATCAGACTCAAATACAACAACGTGTACCCCAGCGTGAGGTTGAAGCCCGGTAATACACTGTGCTTGCGAAATTTATTTGTCATGCGAAGCCTCCTGCTCCATTGCCTGGCACTATGTCCGTCATTGCCTAATTGCCTGGCCCATAGATTTGATCGAAGACACCGCCATCATCGAAATGTTCTCCCTGTGCTGCTGGCCAACCCCCAAATAATTCATCCATTGTGAACAGTTCGAGCTGGGCAAATCGTTTTAGATCGGCGGGGTCAGCATGTTCCGGAACTGAAGGTCGGTAATAATGCTT
>JBGSIY010000689.1:0-2003 GCA_041742275.1 Pirellulaceae bacterium
GTGCGGTCTGACTGAAACCTACGCTTTTCACACCTTCTATTAGGGCCAATTTGCTGAAGTCGGCAATTCCACAGGTCCAATTGGATGTGAATTCCACAGTCGTTCCGAACTCATTGAACCCCATCAGGGCAGGCCGTCCATTAATCAAGATTCCTTGGTTAATAAAAGCATTCCCTCGTAATGGGCTGCTATTTAGCACTTCAGTCTTGTCCGCCTTCTGGGGTGAATCGTCGGGAAAAGCGATCGCATAATTTTCGGCAACCGACGCAACCATGACTAAGTCCAATTGTTTGATCATTTCTTCCTGAGTCAGTTGCGGGGAGGGCTTGAGCTCCGCCGTTCCGCCTGGAGCAGACGATTCCGCTTGTGCTCGCCCACGTAATTCATCCACGAGTACAATATCAAAGCCGTTGTCGTCCCAGCGATTGGCAAGTTCAGGATCGATTAAATTTACGATCGCTCCAGATTGTTGAAGTTCCATCGCGGCCCGTGAGGTACGGGCCGAACGCCAAGCGGTCTGCAAGTTTCGCAATCGCTGTTCCACGCGATTGTCTTGAATAATGATTCGTAAAATTGCGATGCACTTCACGAAAGTGGCTTCGTCCCCGCCAATGCCGATCTGCTCAATCACTTTTTGAGTGCGATAAATTTGCTCAGGCGAACCGGAAATCGAGCGTTTGACGAGGGGCCGCAGTGCCATGGGGCCAACTTCTACCAGTTCTCGGACAGCCATTTCCCGCTCGAGAAACCGATTGCTATCCAGCTGACCTATTAACGCTTCAATTCGATCTTTAGGAATTTCTTGGGCCGTCGTTACGGGGCTACCGGGCAACCACGAAACCATAACCAGCGTCACGATCACCATTCTGCCCCAGAAGTCGGCGCAAACAGGCCCCCGACGGAGACATTGCTGCACCCTGCCGGCATAAATGGCCGTCGCGGCCCAGAGACTGTTGTTGGAATTAAATTTCTGGTTCAAATTCAAGCGACTCTTTTGAGAATTTATACGCGTTTTTAAATTTGGCGCCCGTAACGTTTTGGGCACCTGAATGCACTGATAACAATTTTACGCGTTTCTCAGGCAAAATGTCGAGCCAAAGTTTAGCTAGTTTCGGGGCGTTTCCAAAAAAACGTTAAATTTTACCTAACCCCACCAATTAAATCTGCCGATAGAGGTTGCTGATGGGCTGACTCCTTTGTTCGTTCAGCGGCATCAAACACCTCATCGCAATTCAGGCTGAATCGTTATGAAAGTCAAAACAACACGATTTGACACTATCAGTATCGAACCAGAAGACATTCTGTTCTTTAGAAATGGTGTTTTTGGGTTTGAACAATGTCGACATTGGGTTTTGTTGGCCGATGCAGATAACCCTTCTGTGGCTTGGTTGCAGAGCATTCAAAAGGCTGAAATCGCTCTCCCCGTCGTTTCTCCGCGACGGTTTGTCAAAAACTACCGAATTCGGATGGATAACGCCGATTTGGACAGTTTGATGATCGAAGGTTCTGATCAAGCGTTTGTTTTGGCCGTTGTCGGGCGAGATAACGAATCGTTGACTTTAAATTTGCGGGCTCCCATTGTGATTAATTTGGATCGCCGGATGGGCAGCCAAGTCGTCACAACCGATAGTCAACCTATCCAATACGACCTTGCTGCGTTGCCCACGGCCCATCGCAGATCCGCCTAATCGATTCCTCGTCGAGGTCCGTTAATCTTCCGGTGCTCCGGCAGCAAGGCAGGGGATGTCTGACGTTTTTCGATCGAACAAAAAATTCATTGGCCAATCTACCGGGTGGTTGATCTCCGCAATGGCGTCCAGCGAACGCCGTGACAAATGGGTCTGATCGCATCAAACATCACAACCCATGGCCTCGGTAAAACCTGAAAAACAGGTTCCTTCTAAAAATTATTCTCGATAGACTGCCACAGCGTCGATAGCTTCAGAACGTACCTGCTTTAGCTAGCGAATTGTTATCTTTGGGCAGTCTCAATTGATTTTGAT
>JBGSIY010000690.1:0-2017 GCA_041742275.1 Pirellulaceae bacterium
CTCGCGACATTTTTTATCATCATTGACGCAGCCGCTAAAACCAACGTCTTTCCTACATTGAATACTGTAGATGAATTGTCTGAATGGTTTTCAGGCAGTGGTTGTTTTGCAAAATGGGAGAGAGGCTGATGGGGTTTTCGTCGCGGGGGCATCAGCCAATACCCGGCCGCCATCACAATAGCAGTTGTTACTATAGGGTGTTTTGCAACCTGATATTTCCAATCCAGGGCGCGAAGTGTTTGTGCGGCAGCCTCTTCCTTTTGATCTTCGATCCGCTCGCGCAAGATAGACATCTCTAATTTAAGTTGTTTTGCTGCCTTTTGGTCAGTAGTCATCTGGCCGTTCTCGCGGAATCAAAGAAGTATGGGTACCGATAGCGGGAAACGTGATGGCCCTAACTTTTCCATGCTGAGGGAGAAAGATGTCCCAATCGTTCCCAAACGCGATGTCCCATTTCAGACGGATTCCACATGCTGGGGGCGGGTCGGCTTGCGAAGGCACCGCCAAGGAGCAATCCAGCGATAACTCCTAAACCGACGGCGGCGACGACAACAGCTACCGGTTGCGACCCGATGGCATCTTCTGCCTGTTCCATGGCCGATTCGTAAAAACTTTCAACGCGATTTTCCATCACGGGTCTCCTAATCAAATAGTTTCCAAAAATGTATGCAATTCTCCCGAAAAAATTGGCTTGGCAATTTTTTATCCGGCCTAAATTTAGCGGGATCGCATTGTTAACGCGACGATGACACCTGTTACAAGTCCGATGCCGAAGCAAACAGCCAATGACTCCATGGGACGATTTTTCACCATTTTGCGAGTTTGGTCATAGCCGGATTTAGCAGCGTCGGCTGCTTGTTGGGCATATTCCTGAGTTCCTTCAACGGCAGCTGAGGCGTATTCTTGGGCTGTATTGACGACTCGTTCCGCCATCCCAGCGCCCTCTTTCGAAGCCTTCTTCAAGAACGACTCGATCTGCTCACGTGATTCGCCGGTTTTGCGTTGGAGCATACCCATCACTTTTTCCAGATTGCCTTCTGTCCGATTGACATCGTCATCAGTCAGAGTGCCCCACTTCTCACGAATTTTTCCTTTGACTTCGTTCCAATGTCCCTTGAATGTTTGTTCGTTCATAAATTCTCCTTAAAGTTTAATATTTGAAGTTGGACTGCATTTATTTTTTTTGACCATCGCGGGAGCCTTTTCGCTCGGCGAATTTTTCATGCTGACTGATTGTTAAATTTGAATGATTTTTAACAGCAAAAAGCCTCAACGTCCTTGATCTCGCTCAACATTTCTATTCAGCAAAAATTCGGCGTCTGCAATGCCAGCGTCTGCAATGCCAGTTGTGGTGACTGCTGTGGAAACTATTGATTACTGTCGCGCTGGGGCCTGGGGGAAATAAGTTTTTTCCCAGGCAATTTGCATTTCCAGATACTTGTATTTTCAAAAAACAAGGGGTCACGAAAGGCAAATTACTTCACCATGAGAAGATTGTTGCTTCTGCAGTGGTCTTTGAATATCGATGGATCCGTGAAAGCAGCATGGCGGAAAATGCTATCGAAGATTTTCAGAATAAATTTGGCGTTAGGCCAATTCATTTCGCTCTTTTCGTGACATTATTTTGGAAAGATGGCACCGCCGTAAGAAATTTGAATTCCGCTTAAAAGCAGTTTTTTTTGCCACACAGCTTGAAAATAAATGTGTCATTGGAAAAACGACTTGCGTTTACGAGATTGGACATCCCGAGGCAATGGGAAGTATGATAAGAATCCGACTTATGTATCCCGCCGGTTATTGTCCCGAGCAAGCTTGCTTGAATATACTTTCTTTGAGTTTTCGTTTTTTTATTGAATGCCTTGAGGCGAAGGGATTGACCGTTGTACGACGATTCAGGGTCAAACAGTGATTCACGTTTAGAAAGTGACAAGACCACAAAATTGTTTCCGGCGGACGAAGGCGAGGCTTCATTACAATCGGTTTCTTGGTACACGCTCTCATCGGACGAAACGAATGA
>JBGSIY010000691.1:0-4378 GCA_041742275.1 Pirellulaceae bacterium
CCACAGGTAATAATTGATCACCGACACCTGACGCCAACGCGGTCTGTCCATGTATGAATACGGGAATGTCGGCGCCCAGAGCAGCCCCCAACCGGGCCAAATCGGCCAGGTCAAGCTTGCATTGCCACAGATGATTAAGCACCAGCAAGGTGGTGGCTGCGTCGGAACTGCCACCCCCGAGTCCAGCGCCCAAAGGAATGCGCTTGCGCACCCTGATCCGGGCTCCAGCACGGGTCCGGGTCTCTGCCTGCAACAGTTTAGCCGCCCGCACAACGAGATCTTCCTGTTCGCTAACGCCATAACCACAATCAGGCCTCATGATTTCTGTCGAATCCGTGACCTCACGAATCTGACAGCGAAATGAGTACCGAGCACAGAAGAACAAAATAATCCCCACGCCCAGAAAGACGCCCCAAACAGGTTGGATCGGACCCGTGGTCTGTCCGCGAAACAGCCAGGCGATTCCCATAAAAACAAAGCCCGTCAACTGCCCGATCGCCATGATGGTCGATTCGATTTTGGCAATATTCAACTCGGCATTCACGGACCGGAACAACGAACGCAATAACTCGGCACCATCGAAGGGAAAGCAAGGAATTAGATTGATCGCAAAAATCTGGAAATTGACCCAGGCAATCATCGATATCAAGGAAACTTCCCAATTGGAATGTTGGTACTCGGGTGGATTGAACGGGTTCGTCAATTCACCCCATGTGACCTGGCTCGATTGAACGAGCAGTAACGAACACAGCAAGAACAAAACTAAATTAGCGAGTAAGCCAGCTCCATGCACCACCATTTTTTGATGGGGAGACGACGACGTCTGAAAGTCAGACAAGCCACCCCAAGGAGTCAAAATCAATGCATCCGTGTTACCTCCCAAATTTCCCACTGTAAAAAAATGGGCCAGTTCATGTAACAGCACACTTCCCAAAAGTACGATGGAAAAAAACAAAGCTGATCCAACGATCGGGGGCACATGATCGCGATGCAGCCACTCCAATGCGAATGCGATCAGGACAGCGAGAATAAAAAACAGGTGAACTCGAATTGGCACGCCAAACCAGCGTCCAATGCTCGCGCTCCATTCGAATCGTTCACTCATTTTGATCGCCCAAGTTTTCCGAAATACCAGACTCCTCTTGATCAAGATGCCAGACTCCTCTTGATCAAAATGGCTGTGGCCCCGTAGAAAATACACAACCCTCTTGTTTGCCGCTTTTTCAATTCTAACGGCGCCGTCTCGAGGTTTCAATCAAAGTCCCCTGGGCGTTTCGACAATTTCACCAATTTAAGTCAATTATATTGCCCATTTACCCTTTACAGATCTTCCAAACATTCCGCTGAACGCCTCGTCGAACACCGGGGAAACCGCTACGATTGGTTGGGTGCGTTCAACCATCCCTATTTTTTTTTGCTAAACGATGCACTCTGCGAAGAAACGACCTGTTGCCAAATTGAGGTCCCAATCCCGGAATCCGGTAACATCCAGTATCGAGATCATCGGAGCGAGGACACATAACCTCAAATCTCTGGACGTCTCTCTCCCTCACGATGAGTTAGTGGTGATCACCGGTCCCAGTGGCTGCGGCAAGAGCTCACTGGCGATTGACACCATTTTTGCCGAAGGCCAACGGCAATTCATTGAAACGCTGTCGGTTTACACGCGACAGTTTCTCGATCAAATGATGCCGGCCGACGTGGACGCGATCGAGGGACTCTTGCCAACTTTGAAAATTGACCAACATGCTAATTCAGTGGGTCCGCGGAGCACGGTCGGAACCATCACCGAAATCCACGACTATCTCCGGGTTCTGTTCGCCCGAGCAGGACAAGTCCATTGCCACCAGTGCAACCAACCCATCGGCCTGCAAACCCCCGAGGAAATTAGCCAATGGATTTTGCGACTCCCCACCGGCACAAAACTTATGGTTTTAGCTCCCATGGTGCGAGGTCGCAAAGGCAAACATGCGGATGTGCTGGAAAAAATACGCAATGAACGATTGGTCCGCGTTCGCGTCGATGGAAAACTGTACGATATCGACGATGTGCCAGAACTGGATATTCGCAAGAACCACACGATCGAAGCCATTACGGATCGAATTGTCGCTCGTGAGGGTGTTGAGTCGCGATTGCTGGAATCGATCGATTTGGCGATTCGACTCACGGGACGTTTGGTCGGTGTCAGTTTTTTAGTCCGAACTTCTGAGGAACAATTGGCAGAAAAAGCTGCCGCTACGGAAGAAATTTGGCAAGAGAAAATATTTAGCACCGAGTTCGCTTGTGCCAACTGCGAAATTAGTTACCCCGAGGTTGAACCGCGGACGTTCAGCTTTAACAGCCCGCACGGTGCCTGCCCCCAATGCCAAGGCTTAGGGCAGTTGGAACAATTCTCATGGGATCACCTGATTCCCAATCGCAACCTCAGTCTTCAATCTCCAGCCATTGCGGCATGGCAAACCTTATCAAAAAAACAAATCGCAAAACGCCTTGAGCCGTTGCAACCCTTGTTAAAAAAAATCAAACTCTCCCCGACTGAACCGCTGACCCAGTTATCGGCAAAGGCCTGGAAATTGCTTTGGGAAGGGCAGGGTGAATCGATACCCGGCCTTCAGTTATCCATAGAAAAAGAATGGGTAACAGCGATCGACGCGAGAATCTACGAGACACTCGAACAAGCACGTTTGGTCAGTGACTGTTCGGCCTGTCAGGGCTCTCGCTTGGGCCCCACGGCTTTGGCCATCACGCTGGCGGACGAAACCATTGTCTCCCTGTCACGAAAATCGATTGACGATGCACGGACATTCTTTCAATCGCTGCGGTTATCGGGTAACCGAGATTCGATCGCAGCCCCCTTGGTGGCAGAAATATTGCATCGTCTGGATTATTTGGCGCAAGTCGGACTCGGGTATCTGACCATCGAGCGGGGTGGGCAGACCTTGAGCGGCGGTGAATTACAACGTGTTCGTTTGGCGGCCGCGATTGGTTCGGGCCAGACCAACGTTTGTTTCATTTTGGATGAACCCTCGATCGGACTCCACAGCCGCGACAACGACCGCTTGATCGATGCGATTCGCCAATTGAAGGACACCGGCAATACGGTGATTGTGGTGGAACACGATGAAGCCATGATGCGAGCGGCAGATCGTCTGATCGACATGGGGCCTGGTTCTGGAAAACACGGCGGAGAAATCGTCGCCCAAGGGACGCCGCAGCAAGTGAGCGAGACTGCTGGTTCGCTGACTGGGGAATACTTAAGTGATCGACGACGGATTTCCGTGCCTCCACGCCGCCCCCTCCCCAAACAGTTTATTGAATTGTCTGGAGCCTCAGGTAACAACCTGCAGAATGTCACGGTGGCGTTTCCTGTGGGTTGCTTGACCTGTGTGACCGGAGTCAGTGGTTCAGGAAAAAGCACGTTAATTAATCGCACGCTCGCTCCCGCACTTTTTAATCAATTCAATTTAACTCAGCGGGCGACGGCACCGTTTCAGTCGCTCGACGGACTGGAGGGAATTGAAAAGTTTATTGAAATTGACCAGAAACCGATCGGACGAAATTCACGCAGCTGCACGGCGACTTATACCGGTGTCTTCGACGAAATCAGGAACGTGTTTGCCGAGACGCGCGAGGCCCGTCGTTTGGGTTTCGCGGCAGGGCGGTTCAGCTTCAACAGTGGCCCAGGGCGGTGTGCCGAATGCAATGGATTGGGTGAAAAAAAATTGACGATGAACTTCCTCCCCGATGTGATCGTACAGTGCGGTCTTTGCCGCGGAGGACGTTTCAACCTGGAAACCCTAAGTGTCCGTTATCGGGGCTACTCGATCGCTCAAATTTTAGAGATGCCGATTGAAGAAGCTGCAATTCAATTTGCGGATTTTTCTCGGATCAACGCTGTGCTGACCACGTTGGTCAACGTGGGATTGGGCTACCTCACATTGGGCCAATCTGCGGCCACCCTTTCGGGCGGCGAAGCTCAGAGGATTAAATTGGCCACCGAGTTGTCGAAGCGTTCGTCCGGTAGCTCGGTCTACTTGTTGGATGAACCCACCACCGGATTGCATTTCGAAGACGTCAAGCGTTTGATTGAGCTGCTCAATCAATTGGTTGAAAAGGGAAACACGGTAATCGTGATTGAGCATCACCTGGACGTGATCAAATCTGCCGACTGGGTCATCGACTTGGGCCCCGAGGGAGGACTCGGTGGCGGGCGAGTGGTCGCCGCCGGAACTCCAGAAACGCTGGCCCAAATTGCCGAATCCCATACAGGACGATTCTTGCAGGGAGTTCTCCCCAAACGTTGAAACAGATATCCTATTGGATTAACGCCACAACTGAGGAACGATAAACATGAAACCTCGAAGCCCCTTTCTCCTCG
>JBGSIY010000692.1:0-4860 GCA_041742275.1 Pirellulaceae bacterium
CGAAGGCTATGAAGCCGATCAAATTCTTCGCGTGTTCGAGGACTACTGGCCCACCGTCGGTCGAGCCAATCCATTAAATATTGTGATGCCTGAGGATCGCGGTGAGTTCCGCAATCGAAACAATCGCATGTTGTCCGAGCGTGAACAATTTATTGAGGGCATTATCGGCGAAGGAAACCCAAATCAAAATCCGCCCGAGTCCGGTAACCCACCCAAAGAAAATGAAAATTCTGATAAAGATGGGCAAGATCAAAATCGAAATTCGGGCAGCACGGAAGAAAAAACCGACGGTGAAAACGATTCCCAAGCTGCTTTAGGACCGATTCCCGCTACAGCCAACTCGGACTATCAATTCGTGACCTTTGGCGGGGAACAAGACCCGGAGCGTCCGCCGGTGGGTTGGTCGAGCCAAGAAGAGAACAAAGATGATCCCGCGACGGCCTCGGTTCAGGATGAGACTCAAGTTCCCGAGCGTCCGACGGTCCCTGGGGCGTCGGTTTCTATCAAGCGTACGGAGTTAGGATTGGTGGTCAGTTCGGATGACTTGGATGCTTTGGACGACGCTGTTGCTCTGATCAATGAACTATTGAGCCAGCGTTCGACAGGTGAGTTACCCGCGGTTTTTTACTTAAAATATGCTCGGGCCGACAAAGCCAAATCGATGCTGGACCAATTTTTGGGTATCGAGAGTAGTAGTGGTGGCGGTGGCGGACTAGGTGGCATGATGGGTGGCATGATGGCCAATGCGATGGGCGGCGCCGCTGGAGATATTGTCGGCAGCTTGTTCGGAGGCGGAGGCGGAGCCGATTCTGCTGCCGCGGGTTCGACCTGGTTAGAGGGTGAAGTTTCAACTTTTCCTGACATGCGAATGAACTCGTTAGTTGTCCAAGGCGCGACGGCGAATGACTTGGATCAAATCACGTTTTACATTGAATACATTGATCAACCCGAAGCGCCTCATGATCCTCGGTTGGTCGGTCAAACTCGCTCTATTCCCATTCGTCACCGCGATCCAACAGAAATCAAAACAACCGTCGAAACGTTGTTGGCTTCCATCCTGACGAAAGAAGCTGCCGGGGGTGGTGGTGGCGATCCCGCGGCAGCCGCACAAGCCCAGATGATGCGCCAAATCCAACAAGCCATGCGGGGCGGCGGCGGTGGCGGAGGCGCACAGAAAGATCCCGAAGAGGAAAAGCCGATCGCTCGTCTGGCAGTCGACACGACCAGGAAACTTTTAGTCGTAACCGGACCTGAGTACGTTTACAATGAGGTCAAGGTTATCGTGGAAATGCTGGATACGCCTGACCCACAATACGACGGTGAGCCATCGATTTTTTACAGCACCGGTGGCATGAAGGTCGAGACGCTGGGGCAAATGCTTAAGTCCATGTATGGCGGGCGAGTCGAATTAATGAACATGTCCGATTCGACAGCACCTGGCGCGACTGGTGTGCGGGGAATGGGTACCGGGGCACCGGGTGGTGTTGGCGGAACTCCCAGCAATACGCCTCAGCAATTCAATCCAGCTCAGTTCTTTCAACAACTCCAAGGCGGTGGGCAAAGGGGTGGCGGTGGTCAACGAGGTGGCGGTGGCCGAACCGGAGGAGGGCGTACCGGCGGAGGACGAGGTGGACGCTAACTCAACTGGACGACCTCATCTGCACGACGGGGGCATTGAATTGCTCACTTGATGACTTCCTCGAATATGTCATCCTTTAAATTTTTGTCGGAAATCAAATCTCCACTTCCCAAGGTCGTCTTGAGTTAAATCAGGTCGACCTTTCTTCTTTGGCGGCGACGCTGCTGACGACATTCGGCACAAACGCCGCGAATGATCAAGCGATGGCTATGTATTTGAAATTGGTGAGTCTGCGAAACCTGTTGCGTCAATTCTTGTAATTGTTCCGAATGGAATTCTGTTAATTGACGGCACTCAATGCAATACAAATGGTCGTGTTCCGGATAACCTAGATCATGTTCGTAAACGGCCCGCCCCTCCAGTTCAAATTTTCGCAACAATCCCGCTTCGACAAATTCGGACAGGGTTCGATAAACTGTCGGGCGACTCACGTAATTGCTGTCCCCCTTTTTGGGCAATCGTTCGATCAATTGCTCGGCGTCAAAATGATCGTGTTCCGCAAATACGACCTTGAGCAACGTCCGACGTTGTTGCGTGTTCCGCATGCCGCGGCTTTGAAGGAAATCGTCGAACCGATCTTGAGGCGTCCGCACCGGCAGGCCGCTCTCGGAATCTTCTTTCGAATGGGCAATATTTTTGATTCGCTGCATTGCATCAAGGGGTGAAAATAAAGGTGAATAATATTTTCAAATTCTAGTCTAAGAATCCATTTTGCTGAACTCAAGACGACAGATTTCAGTCCAATTTGGTGCATGTCGGCATGATTCTCATGAAGGATTTCGCCTAAAACGTCAATCGACAGGAATTACCTGGTGAATGGTACGAAAATGGGAAACAAATTTGAATGGATAAATCAGAGCACCAGAGGACCGTGGCATGCGAGTAAACAAATTCATTTCGGAAAAATCAAAGCGGATATCTAAACGATAGGTCGCGTCAATTGAACGGTCAAAAAATAGGATACGGCCAGTAAGGTATCCCTGAGGAACCTATCCGCCCCAATGATTTGGTTTGTACGTTTTAAAATGTCGGTTTGGGGTCGTTTGGGGCCCTCCTCGAAAAACGGTGCGAACAGCTCGTTTTCCTATGTACGCGGGGCCCTATCCGCGGTACCTGATGCGATTGCTGCAAAGGTGGAGTTTTTACGATTCCTCAGGCTAGAAGCGGTACGCCAAACTGGATGGCCAGTTGGGTGGATGAGTCCAATAACATGGTGACACTTTGGTTATTCTGCTCCATCCTCGCTTGCCTGTAGTTCAGCTCTTGGCGTAGCCTCATGCTACGAGGACGTTGACCGTGAACAAGGGCACTCAAAAAATGCGACGCCAACCGCCGACGTTTCCGCGTAAAACACTAATCACTCAGACAATTTTTCTTCCCGCAACCGCCATTCCGAACACCCACGGGTGTGCCACCTTTCGATCGGTTCGCTCAATGTGCCCCTTGGTTGCATTGAATCGATTTCGAAAAATTGTTCATGATTATCTACCAACGATGAAAGTGACGGGCTCCTCAGTAGTGTTGCTCAATGGTATTCAAAAGCGCCAATATCGGTCAGGCCGTCGAAAATACGGTCGACTAAATCTCGATCAGACGCGGGCTCGAGAACATTCAGGTCATTGTCGATATCAAACGTGTCGAGCGCCAGCGTCGCGGATGTTCCTGCATTGATCGCTGGGGATCCATTCTTCAACCGATAATCGCCATTTAACCAATCAACGAAGCCAGGAATGTCATCCAAATTGTGATTGGCACTACCGCCAAATGGAATTTCGTTGTCGTTCGGATCATCGTCCTCGATGATGGAATACGATACAGTGAAATTGGCTGGTCCGGAGAAGATGCGATCATGGGGCGCATAGTTTTGCCAAAGAATCGTATTGGAGAGGGCGACGTTGATAGTTGACGCAGGTGTTGTCGATGCAGCCCAAATCGCCCCGCCCCGCCCCAAACCCAATGCACGGTTATTGACCATCGTCGACGAGACAATCGTCACATCCGCCATTTGAGCGGCGATCGCAAGAGCTCCGCCGCCTACGCCGAGTCCGTTGTTATTATTGGAAATTTCCGAATTTGCAATCAGTAAACGGGCGTCGGTTCCATCCAAAAAGATCCCACCACCAACAACATAATTTCCGCCGTTCCTGGTGATCGTGGAGCTCACGATGTTGGATGTTGTCGCGTTTAAGCGAAGACCAAAGCCCTGATTACGTTGAATCGTGGAGAGGATAACTCCAACTCGATCAGCTTGGATCCAAACACCGTCAGCGCCGGCTCCCGTATTCTCGACGGTTGAATTCTTGATCAGTACATCGTTAATATGGAATTGCACTGCTGCTATTTGAATCCCAAAGTCCGTCTTGTAAGTGTTCCTGACGTTCACTGTGTCGAGCAGCACGCTCGACGGCCGATGGGTCGCCGCAAAAATGGCTTGAAATGAATAGTCCTCGAACACGCAATCCACGATTGACAGGGTCATCGGTATCGAGGCGTGTTCAAGGTCATAATCATAACCCAAAATAGCACGGCCCGAATCACGCAGAAAACCGTCTGTCGAACTCAGGGATCCATCAAACATGCAACCCATGATCGTCGTCGAAGCTGCATTGGAGACGATTTCAGCACCGCTCGAAGTTGCCGCACCATTTTCCAGAAACATCGAATTGTAAATCGAAACCGTATTCTCATGCCCCAGGTGGCGAATTGCATGAAAACCGTTGCGAGTGAATCGTCCCTGGTTCACAAATAGCTCGCTGTTCATCGAGTGAATCGCGTTTGCGCCTGCAAACTGATTCGGACTCGGAAGGTTTGCCAGAAATCGAACATTATCGATCGTCAAATTGCTATCTCTCGCTCCCACACCCGATCCAACATTTCGATCAATCCTTGTGTTTCGAATGGTAAAAGAACTCTTCCAACCAGTAATCGTGCCGTCGGCGTGATCGAAATTTCCGGTTTCCAAATTATTGGTAATTGAATTACCTTCAAAACGCGACGACATGATGCTTCCGACGGTTTCTCGAAGGAAAATGGCGCTCCCATTTTCTCCAGCCGAATTATTGCGAAAGACAGAATTCACGATGCCGACGTTTCCACCGGCAATCCATACAGCGCCACCGGTACTTCGCCCAGTTATAACATTTTCCAAAAAAGTGACGTTACGGATCTCAACAGTGGAATGTAACGACAGAAGACCGCCGCCCCGCGCGACGCCGCCCCCG
>JBGSIY010000693.1:0-2851 GCA_041742275.1 Pirellulaceae bacterium
GCGACCTCAGCATGTGAGTTCCCAGCGATTTCAATAGTTGCAAAATCACTGGGTACGCTTCGTTTTAAAAGACTCCCCATTAAGGGTCCCGCTGCTTCGATACCGTCGCCTCTTGTTGTTAGTAAGAAGGTAATCGGTGAAATCGAATCCGTCCGCCTGATGAGTGGGCTTCCTGACGCTTAAAACCGTCGTAAAATCTGCAAACTTTCGCCGTGCAGGTTGTCCTGGCATCGACTGCCAGCAGGCACGATTGAGGGCTTTTTCTAAACATCGGCGATGGTACTACTCGTATCCGAACTTGTATCGGTTGTGGTGCTGGAGATCGAACTACTCGTATCCGCGGCTGTCGTACTGATACTAGAGGAACTGGTATCAAGGGTCGAGCTTTGTGTGTAGGAATTGAAGTCATTGGACTCTATCGGGTTCACGGGAGCCACATCGGCGAGAGGACCACCATGTTCCCCACGGTCACCGTAATCGTCAGCAGTCGAATGCTGATTGATGGATGAGTTTAAACTGTTCTCAGCCGCTGCGACGTTTCCATCGGCCGCATATTCAACTGCATTGGCGAGCATATCATCTCCGATTTGTTGATGCCAATCAGCCCACTCCATGTTGGTGGTCTCAAGTTGCGCGGTTCCCGAGTGGTCACTGCCACCGGCGAGTTGATCAGCCTCTTTCAATTCATAGGCTGCATTGGCGGCATCGTCCCGCGCCGCAGCGTAGTCACCGTTCCTCGCATTCTCGGCTTGCGACTGTTCTAACTCCGCGGCTCGCTCTTGCAGTTCCGCGGCCCGAGTCAATTCAATAGAACTGGCTCCTGTTAAGGCATCGTTTGTTCCAGAATCCCAAGCCTCTTGTTCGGCAATCTCTCGATGGTGTGCAGCGGCCACGTAGTCGCCAACATCAATCGCCTCTTGAGCCGCCGCTTGTGCATCGGCCGCTGCGGATGCGGTATCCATTGCGTTCGACGATTCTTCTTGTAATGCAGGAGGCAAATCCAGATTGCCGGGTACTAATTCCACATTGAGGTTTTCGAACGCTAATTCCGAAATGGCTTCCAGTTCGAAATCATCTTCGTTCCAGTTGATATTTGTCATGTTCATGCTCCGATCACAATAGGTTAAATAAAAATGAAACAGGGTTTTGTTTTTGAGTGGTGGCGACATCGGTGTTAACTCGGCAGGCTCGCGAGCAGTGGATTTTCTCCAGGCGTTGATGACTCCTGAGTCCCTGGATTCCCTGGCGACTCCTCCCGTTTGCCTGTAAGGACTGAAATCTGTTGACAAGAGGCGTTAGGACAACGAATGGCAATCTGTCTTTGATTTCCAGCACTTGTCGGGTCAAACAAAATTGGTTCCTTGCAGGCAGGACAGGTGAACATGCGTTGCCGCTTGTTTTCCGCCTGCGGATTTGGTTCTTGTGTTGGCAATGGTTTTGCGGTTGGCATCGCTGTTGATGCAAGTCCCGGCTGCTGCGGTGCCTTGCGTGGAAGAGGTTGAACCAAAGTCATCAAGTGTTTTCGAAATTGTTGAACAATCAGGGAGGCATCGTATTCTTGCATTAACTGCAATCGGCGACTCAGATAAGGAGTCGCAGTCGATACGGCTTCGGCCAACCGGATATTGCTATCGGCAGTATCCATTTCCTGTTGTTCAATCCACGCCTTGATATTGATTTGAGGGTACAAAACTGGGGATTTGAGAGACCATGTGATTAACGACTTGCGGGCTTGCTCCAGGCCCCCGGACACCAACAGGCCAGCGCGGTCTGCGGTGATTTCAGCTTGACGCGCCCAGGCGATCAATGGCAGTTCAATGGCACCCTCGAGCAAACGAGTGGGGTCCAAGAGGCCGGTGATGCCATTGCGCATCATCCCTCCCATGGAACTTTGTTCCCCCACCAAGAATTGAATTACCGTTTTCCACAGTGCATGCCCGGCCAAAATATGTCCCATCTCCCGAGCGAACAGAAACATGAGTTCACTTTTTTGAAAGCAGCTGACAAGTGCACTTCCCATGACAATAAACGAGTCGGTATCGCTGCCAAATGTCAACGCATCCCAGGGCCGAGCTCCCGAAACGTAAACACCGGGCATTCGTTTTAACCCCAGAATTCGTGCCGCATGGACAGCCATGGCATAAATTTGCGGCATCTGACGATGACTCAGACGAATGCCATTGAAGTTGGCTTCGATCCAAGGTTTTCCCACGCGAGCCGAAACACTTTGTGCCACTGCCACCAATGGCTTGATCGATCGCAATCGCGACATGGCTTGTCCGTCGAGAGACCATTGAAACAACGACGGGTCGATTTCATAGTCGGGATGCATCGGCTTGATCGCCCCGCATTTCATGCATAACGTTTCACGCTCGTCAAATTGCCGACCGCAATAACACCCTGCCTGAGAGCCCCGAGGATCGAGACCTTTCCCCATCGGTTGCCACTGACCTTCTGCATTGGTGGACGCCGGACGTGAACTGGGAATCGGCACGGAGGGAAACGGCGAGGAGAGACTTGTTTCCGCTGGTTTCAAGGCACTGCCACAGGTCAAACAAAATTTGGCTGACTCCGGATTTTCATGGCCTTCACGACAATAGATCTTAGTTGCGTTCATATTTTTTAATGGTGATCTGGTGAAGAAGTGGAAATAGGTATGGGTTTGAAGTCACCCCCAGGACCGAGGCCAACAAGCTCGGTTGGGCAGTGGATCCTGCCGCTTAAAAACCAAACTGGTTGGCGTCGTAATAACCACCGTTGTAGGCGGGATAACCACCGCCCGAGCTTTGCAGCATTAGCAGCATGATGAGAAAGATCACGGCAATGATCGTTGTGACAACACCGATGCAAT
>JBGSIY010000694.1:0-2765 GCA_041742275.1 Pirellulaceae bacterium
AGGCTGGCAGCGACCGTCAAAGATCCTTCGTCGGGTCGGATGATGGAAATCCGCACCACTGAGCCGGGCATTCAGTTTTATAGTGGTAACTTCCTCGATGGAGAGGTTGGCAGTGCCGGCTATGCTCAAAACAGTGCTTTCTGCTTGGAAACCCAGCACTATCCTGACTCGCCCAATCGCAGCGAGTATCCTTCGACCCTGCTGAAACCAGGTGAAAACTATTATCACAAAACGGTTCATCGCTTTTCAGTCGTAGAATAGGACGAACGATCTCGTTTCAGATGACCTGTTGCCGACGACAAAATGGCCGCAAAATTAATTGAATTGAGCGGTGGGTTTGTCACGCCTTTCGGGTTTTATTTGAGCTTGAGCATGGCACGGGCGATCAGGACGCCAATGAACGCCGTCGAATGAATTTCATGATGTCTATGTCAGTGTAGTGCATTAATGGGAAATTCATGGAACTGTCTAAGCTTGGCGTTCGGACACGACACGTCTATCCGTTTTTAGGGCATTACGGGCACCGGCGACATCATTGCAGGCAATTAGTTAAAAGCAACGTAGCGGCCGCCAGCCATTCACGTTTTGTGAGTCTATTCCCTGGCAGACTTTAGTGGCGAAGATCCGGTCTCAAATGATTCTCAGGGCGACGCAATGGGTCCCATTCTGCCGCAGTGGATTGACCGCCACCGTTTTGCAATTAGACTAAAACCTTAAGGTTAAGGCGATTTTCATGCAGATGAAAGTTAGCTGAGGTTGTCTTGTCGACTCGCGATTCCTGCTCGTCCTTACCACATTCTCCTATTCGACCAAAGTTTTTCCATGAGTGTAGTCATCGTTACCGGTTCTGCTGGACTGATAGGTTCGGAAGCCAGCCGCCATTTTGCTGAAATGGGCATGCAAGTGGTGGGCATCGATAATAATATGCGTCAAGAGTTTTTCGGAGCCGACGCGTCAACCCATTGGCAGCGGGCCGAGTTGGAACAAGGATTGGGTGCTCAATATGAACACGTGGACATCGACATCCGCGATGAGTCGGCCATGGACCGATTATTTGCCCGATACGGCAAAGCTATTCAGCTAGTTGTTCATGCGGCAGCACAGCCATCCCACGATTGGGCGGCTCGGGCACCCCAGATCGATTTTTCGGTCAACGCGAATGGGACTCTGAATTTGCTGGAAGCGACGCGGCAAAACGCCCCTGATGCCGTTTTTATCTTTACGTCGACCAATAAGGTCTATGGGGATTCGCCGAATCGTTTGCCGTTGGTTGAGCGGGAGACCCGCTGGGAAATCGATCCCAGCCATCGTTTCCACAACGGCATCGCAGAAGACATGTCGATTGACAACTGCCTCCATAGTTTGTTTGGGGCCAGCAAGGTTGCCGCGGATATTTTGACGCAAGAATATGGACGCTATTTCGGAATGAAGACGGGCGTTTTTCGGGGAGGTTGTTTAACGGGACCGAATCACAGTGGGACACAACTGCATGGATTTTTAGCGTATCTGATGAAATGTACGGTTACGGGGACTCCTTATAAAGTCTTTGGGTATCGTGGCAAGCAAGTGCGCGACAATATCCATAGCTACGATTTGATTCAGGCGTTTGAACATTTTTTCAAAGCTCCGCGATGCGGCGAGGTCTATAACATCGGCGGCAGTCGTTTTAGCCATTGTTCGATGCACGAAGCGATTGAGATTTGCGAGCGAATCGCCGATCGCCCCCTTGCCAGAACCTACGTCGAAGACAATCGGATCGGCGACCATATCTGGTATGTCAGTGATGTGAGCAAATTCCAGTCGCATTTCCCTGATTGGAAATTGACAAAGAACATTGAAGCGATTTTGACCGAGATTTTCGAAGCCAATCGTGAGCGTTGGAGCGAGGTTGCGGTAACGTGATGGATCAAGGCAGATTTAACTTGTTAGGCATCCAAATTTCAGCAGTTGATTATTCAGCCGCCGTGAATCGGATCATGCAAGCGGCCGTCGCTCGCTTACCCTTTGGAGTTTCGGCTCTTGCTGTTCATGGCGTGATGACAGGCGTGATGGATCCTACGCACCGTCATCGCTTGAATTCATTGGACATGATTGTGCCCGATGGCCAACCTGTTCGCTGGGGGCTGAACTTGGTACACCGCATCGGGCTCAAAGAACGCGTCTATGGTCCCAAACTGATGCTGGAAATTTGCCGCGCGGCAGCCGAAAATGGAACAAAAATATGTTTGTTTGGTGGCAAAGAGGAACTGTTGAATCAGTTGGCGGGGAAGTTGTTGGCCCAGTTTCCAGGCCTGCAAATCGTCGCACAAATTCCCTCACGATTTCGACTGATCAACGTCGAAGAGAAAGCCGATTTGATCCAACAAATTAAAAATAGTGGTGCTGAAATCACGTTTTGCGGACTGGGATGTCCGCGCCAAGAGGTTTGGGTATTCGAGTTCAAAGACGAACTGGAAATGCCCGTGATTGCGGTGGGCGCTGCATTTAATTTTCATGCAGGCCATTTAGGTCAGGCTCCGACCTGGATGGGGAATCTGGGGTTGGAATGGTTTTATCGTCTCCTGCAGGAACCCACACGTTTGTGGCAACGCTATTTGCTGCTTAATCCCTACTATTTGTTTTTGCTGATCTGCCAGTGGACTCACCTTAAAAAGTTTGATCCGGCTAAGTGTCATCTGCCGACTCGCGAGATTCTGTACGGGTAGGGCCCACCCGATTTGGGGAATGTTGACTTATTTTTGTCTCTTCTAATGATTTGCCGTTGC
>JBGSIY010000695.1:0-4519 GCA_041742275.1 Pirellulaceae bacterium
CGATATTGCGACCAAAACTGTCGGTCAATCGTCCCTCTTCCATCACTTGCAATAGCATGTTGAAGATATCGGGGTGAGCCTTCTCGATTTCATCCAGCAAGACCACGGCGTAGGGCCGGCGGCGGATTTTCTCGGTCAACTGGCCACCTTCTTCGTAACCGACATAACCGGGAGGCGCCCCAATCAAACGACTGAGGTTATGTTTCTCCATGTATTCGCTCATGTCGATCGTAACCATGGCATCAGCG
Source organism: Pirellulaceae bacterium (assembly GCA_041742275.1). GTDB lineage: Bacteria > Planctomycetota > Planctomycetia > Pirellulales > Pirellulaceae > BJ22. Next base: position 249 of record JBGSIY010000695.1, read on the forward strand.
TCACCGAACATAAATTCTGCGAGTGCCTTGGCCAGCAATGTTTTTCCGACCCCGGTCGGACCGGCGAACATGAAGCAGCCGATGGGACGTTTAGGATCCTTCAGACCGCTTCGACTACGGCGCACGGCTTTGGCAATCGCCTTGACCGCCGCATCTTGGCTGATGACCGATTTATGCAATTCGTCTTCCATCTTCATCAGACGCATCGTGTCTTCGATCGACAGTCGAGTCAGCGGAATGCCGGTCATTTTTGAGATGACTTCGGCGATCACTTCTTCGTCGACGATGCCGTCGGTTTGTTGCGATTTCTCGCGCCATTCCTTTTTGATCTGTTCTTTCTTTTTCCGCATTTTGTCGGATTGATCTCGCAACGAAGCCGCCTTTTCAAAATCTTGATTGGCGACAGCGTCTTCTTTTTCTTTATTCAGACGCTCGATGTCGTCGTCGATTTCTTTCAGATCTGGCGGCTTGCTCATCGTGCGTAGTCGCACGCGGGCTCCCGCCTCGTCAATCACGTCAATGGCTTTGTCGGGCAAGCAACGCGAGGTGATATAACGGCTCGACAAATCGACAGCTGAACGAATGGCATCGTCGGTGATTTGTACACGGTGATGTTCTTCGTACCGAGCCCGGAGGCCGCCCAAAATCGCGATAGTCTCATCAACGGAGGTCGGTTCAACCAAGATTTCTTGGAAACGCCGTGCCAAAGCGCTATCTTTTTCAATGTACTTGCGATACTCATCCAAAGTCGTCGCCCCAATACATTGGATTTCGCCACGAGACAACGCAGGCTTGAGAACATTGGCTGCGTCGATCGCGCCTTCCGCACCACCGGCACCCACCAAAGTATGCAATTCATCAATGAACAAAATGGTGTTTTTGTTCCGTTTGACTTCGTTCATGACGGCTTTGATACGTTCCTCGAACTGTCCGCGATACTTCGTTCCGGCGACCATCATGGCCAAATCCAAAACGACAATTCGTTTATCGGTCAAAATTTCTGGAACTTCTCCGTCGATTACGCGTTGAGCGAAGCCTTCGACAATGGCGGTCTTGCCGACCCCGGCTTCCCCGAGCAAGACAGGATTGTTCTTGGTTCGGCGACACAATACTTGAATCGCTCGTTCGATTTCGTTTTGACGCCCGATCACAGGATCCAATTTGCCTTGACGAGCAAGTTCGGTCAGATCTCGCCCGAAGCTATCCAGCGCCGGCGTCTTGGACGATCGACCCTTGCCCGCTGCGGCTTCACCTCCCGCTCCCACTCCTTCGCGTCCTCCGCGTTCTCCACCTTCGCCACCCTCGAGACCATTTCCCAGCAGATTCAGGACTTCCTCGCGGACGTCTTCGAGCTTCAGGCCTAAATTCATTAAGACTTGGGCCGCCACGCCTTCGTGCTCGCGCAACAATCCCAATAGCAGATGTTCCGTGCCCACAAAATTGTGGTTCAAATTCCGAGCTTCTTCCATCGAATACTCGATGACTTTTTTGGCGCGTGGCGTTTGGGGCAGTTTCCCCATCGTGATCATTTCTGGACCACTTTGCACCAATTTCTCAACTTCCAAACGGATTTTTCGCAGGTCAACGTCGAGATTTTTCAAGACATTGGCGGCCACACCCGTTCCCTCTTTGACCAACCCCAGCAACATGTGCTCCGTGCCAATGTATTCGTGGTTAAATCGCTGAGCCTCTTGGTTGGCCAATTGCATGACCTTCCTGGCTCGATCTGTAAATCGTTCGTACATGTTGTCTTTCCCCTCCTAGCACTCGGTTAAAAGTACATATTGGTTTTCGGCGAATTCGTATTTTATTAATTGGAACAATTTACGTTGATTCCAAACAGGCTTCTAACAACTTTTATTTCTAGCAAACTTCTGCATTATCGTCAGGCGGCCCGATGTCGCTGTGACTTCTCGGGGGATGCCCGCTCTGATCTGGAATTCTCCTCAGCGACAACATTTGTGTCGTCGCCCTCTTCGTCGTCGCCCTCTTCGTAGTCGCCCTCTTCGTCGGCGAACTCCACAACTTGCTCTCGCAAGCCATCCCTGCCTGAACCCGGTCGATCCTGGTCGCTCAAGTTCGTTGGACTCAAGTTTGAAATCGAGTGTTCCGTTTTTGGCAGGTCTTGAGAATCTTGTAGAAGCAAATCCCGTTCCACAATTTCATTATCTTGTTGATTGTCTGGTAAATCCTCGCGGCGCTGGACATTCAAAGCGATCTCTTGTTCGATCTCAATAATCCATGGGGCCGATTCGTCGAACCGCTGCAGAACCGTCAATTCCTGCAACGCCAACTCAGTTTTTCCTTGATGCCGATACGATGTCGCTAACAATAACCGTGCCTCCGAATCACGCGGCCGAAATTGCAACCGGTTTCGCAACAACTTTTCAGCATCACTCCAATTACCCCTTAAGTATTCGCGCTGAGCTTGAATAAACAAGGTGTCTGGAACAGGTGAATCAGATTCCCTAACGATTTCACGGGATTGACTTCTGATTGCCAGCTCTTGATGCGAGATATAGGCCGAGACGATCCAGATCACGCCTAGAATCGGCCAAATCATCGTTGGAAATCCTCGCCCAAAAAGCTCGGGCCACAAAAAGCTTGAGATGAGCGCTAGGTTCAATATCAAGGCAAATCCCAGGGCCAAGGCCAATGACGATCCATCACCTTTGGTCCACAAGCGGGCCAATCCAGGCCAGAAGCACAACAACCGTGAACTCACGTGCATTGGATCCCCTCCGATTTTCCCTTGTTAACGTACACCTTGTTTACCGCAATTCCCAAAAATTATTTTTCTTTATCTTGGGGCGGATTCGGCGAAAGTATCAATACCTACTAGAGTTACGTCAATCTCAATCCCGCAGGCTTTTTTTGACCGGTTGGCAAACAAACACTTTTCTAGGAATAGTTTTACAAGCTCAGGGGGCTTCCCCTCGCAAAACACCACTCTTTTATCGCTAATTTTTCGTTAAACATTACAATGATGCCAGTTTGCCTGGCCACCGTTTCCGAAACTATGACAACTCCGTGACAGATTGGCAGTGACAGCATGGCCCTAAATTTGAACGATTCCTTCGACATTCCGACTCTTCGTATCATCGACGCCGCGATCAACCGCGCCTCCGAGGGCCTGCGCGTGGTCGAGGATTACGCCCGTATGGTCTTAAATGATGCTCACTTGACTGAACGTTTAAAACGACTTCGTCATCGCCTGCAAGAAGTCACATCGGTGTTCAATTCGGATGACCTCATTTCCAGCCGCGACACGCGTCACGATGTCGGCTCGACGATCTCAACGGAAACGGAATTTCAACGGAACTCCAATTCCGGGATCATTCAAGCAAACATGGCTCGAGTCCAGCAATCCCTACGGACGGTCGAGGAATACGTCAAACTCGCCGCCCCCGAACTGGCCAAACAATTAGAACCCCTGCGCTACGAATCCTATACTCTTGAAAAAGCAATTCTGACCACGGTCCTCAGTCTCAATCACTTGCAACACGCTCGTCTGTATGTCCTCACCGACGGCTGCTCAACCAATGAGCTGTTCGAAATTCGGGTTCAAGCACTAGTGGAAGCCCGAGTCGACGTGATCCAGCTCCGCGATAAATCCCTTACCGACCGACAACTGTTGGAACGAGGAAAAATCCTCAACCAGCACTGTCGCCCCGCTGAGGTCCGCTGGATCATTAATGATCGCCCCGATATCTGTGTGGCCGCCGGTGCAGATGGGGTGCACTTAGGCCAAGACGACTTGCCTGTTTTCTTGACTCGCCGCATTGTCGGCCCCGCAAAATTAATCGGTGTCTCGACCCATTCCATCGACCAAGCGCGACAAGCCGTTGTGGATGGGGCAAACTATATCGGGGTGGGGCCCATGTTCCCCAGCGGAACCAAAATGTTTTCTGATTTTGCGGGAACGGAACTCGCTGCCCAAGTTGCCCAGGAGATCCGACTCCCGGCTTTTGCGATTGGTGGAATCCATTCCGATAACATCGACTCAGTTATCAAAACGGGGATCGCGCGGGTAGCGATTCAAGGAGCCATCACCCAAGCCCCATCGCCGAAATTGGCAGCCGAACAATTCTTGAAATTTCTCAAAAAATAGCCCAACAATTTTTTTCGACAAACTTTTTGTTTATGCTCGGGCCGCTTTGGCTACTAACGATACTACTGTTTCTCGCCCTGCTCTGAATCGGCGCAAATCCCACTTCGTTTTCAATTGAACGAAGTTGTTCCGCTCCCCGGATTTCAACAACGGGGCGATG
>JBGSIY010000696.1:0-5408 GCA_041742275.1 Pirellulaceae bacterium
AGAATCTGCTGTGTCCCCAGTATTGCCCCCCCAGTATTGCCCCCAGTATTGCCCCCCCCCCAGAATCTGCTGTGTCCCCAGTATTCCCATGCTGTGTCCCCAGTATTGCCGCCCAGTATTGCCGCCAGTATTGCCCCCCAATTGGTTTTGCGAATGGATCGCCTCCTTGTTTGGCAGAGCGTATCGTAAAACTTGGAATGACGGAGAGTATCCGTCATGAGACCGGACGTAGGACGCATAAGAAAATGACATGGCCAACCGCAAGATTGCGAGTTTGTCCGCAACCTGGCGGGGATGATTAATACGCAGGCAATCGATCGCATCAGAGAAATCTACGAAAAGTTACTGACTGACGACGTAAAATCGAGCATCGTTTTCATCATCAAATCGATAGCTGAATACGGTGCCCAATGCCTCCTTACAGGTGAGTTCAATAGTGGCCTGAAATCGCTACCGTTGTTGCAGCAAAGAGACGATTTTCGGTCCGATGTCAAAGAGTTCTTCAACTTTTTTACGTTGTCGTTCACCCGGTCCATCGGTCGGTCGAACAAGTCCACCTACCAATTCAGCAAGTGCCCCGTTGTCGCGCCAGAAAACCAGCGATGTGCCATCTGATTGAATATTCCATCCATGTTTCCCCGCAAAGAATTGGACGAATTCGCCTTCAAAATTACTTACGTCCGATCGGGAAGACTTAAGCTCGTAACGTTTTTTGAATTCGGTTCCAACCATCGTATCTCCGGTATTGACCCTTTGCTCGTTCCCGTTGCTGGTGACTTGAGGTTTTCTTCTGGTAGCCGAGTTTAAAACGCTTTCAATTTTCAGGAAAACGTTACCTAGAGATGGACCAAGCGGAGTCATATTAAATGTGGGCAATTGATTATCCATCTGGGACATCAATCCGACAGTTCTGCGTGTTGTACGAGTTCGGTCAGCAACCTCGGTGACAACGTCATATAGGAACAGGGAAATTTTGCCTTCTGGGGTTTTGCGAACGAGGAAGTTCTTGGCATATCGGCGAATTCCCCAACGGAAAAGTTCCAAACTGGAGGTAGCCTGTACAAAATCAAGGGGAGAATTATCGCTGAACAGGAATCCGTTTTCTCCAGCAAATTGGTTCATGGCATTTTTGGTCGCCGCTTCTGCATCCATGCCTCCCTTCATCAAAAACGCGAATAGAAATAGAAAAGTGATAGGCATCAATGCGAAGATACCGATAAACACCAGCCTCGTGTTGCCTGTTCGGATACCAAACACAAAAAGGATCACTAACGCTAGTCCCACGAGACCAACACAAGACAATAGTAGTTGCCGAAAATTCATGTTGCATCTCGTAATAGCTTGCTGACCAAACCCTATCGCCTATCGCCAATGAATCGAAACACGACCCCGTATTAGGGGAGAGGCGATCTTGGCCGAAATAAGATTACACCAGTTTGATCGATCTATTCGTCCTCAAAAAGGCGTGGCTTAAAAGAGGCTTCATAAAAAAACGAAACCATTCGATATTTTGAGGGCTGTTTTGAGCAATCACTCAATAATCAGCCACAACACAGGAACAAATTTTAGTGAAGACTAAATCGACACCGCCAGTTCGATGGTCCTGCATTATAAACCATAAGGTATTGTTGGTTGGGGTGCAAGGCAAAATTTTTTCTAAAAGGGATCCGAATTCATTGAAGAGCCAATATCCGATTTTGGTGTGTCACTTGATGTCCTGTGCGCGGCGTTTTTAAAAGTAGTTCTATCACCGGCGTTTGGCTTCGAAGCGTCTGATTATTATCGCGCTGGCAGATCACAGTTTTTCAAGTAGACGTTGAGCGTGCCTCGCTTGTGTGTTACCGATTCGTTAATCTAGCTGATGGCCTCAAGACGGGCCTGATTGCAGTCTGCAATTGCCAGAAGTCGCAGACTAGTTCTGAATACCACACCATCATGCAAGGCAATCTGCTAAAATCCACCAATGTCAATTGCGTAGTTGTAATAGGAAAAAACACCTACGGATCTTGCTATTGCAATCAACAACTTTCAATCAATTGGATGAGACAAAATGAACATTCTTCGAATGCCAATCGTGATTTGCTGTTTGATGCTTTGGAGTACAACTTCGTCGGGTCAAGGCCTTAGCGTAGCAGAATACCTTGCGACTCCAACAAAGATCAACGCTCGAACTATTGCTCAGCAATCGCCCGAGATTCTCAGCGAACTGATCAAAACGTTTGAAATGACTGAGGATGTGGATGTTCGAATCGCTTGTCTGGTTGCTATCAACGCAACAAGCCGGCAAACAGAACAGAGCCGAAATTTTTTGCGTGAATTGGCGAATTTGCCCAGGTCGACTGAGCGGCCCAAATCGGTTAAGTGGGAGGTTCTTGATTGGCTTGCCAGGTTTGGCTGGAATCTGAACCGTCTACTGTCTGATGAAGAGGGGGCGAAAACCGAGTTTGTTCATATTTGCAACCTTCTGCGAGTCGAGCGAGATGTAAGTTTGAAAATTCGGAGCCAAACTGGCAATCTGAACTCGCCGGATTTGTTTTGGATTGGTGGCCGTTTCAGCGAGGTTTTGGCTAAGTTCAGTAACGAGGATCCTTCCAGCGAAATGGTAGCACTTATTCCGTTAACGGCCGACAACAGATCCCAGTCCGAAACGGACGATTTAGCCTATCATGTGCTGGATCGCCATTTCGAGACGTTGTCCGCTGCCAAGGATGATAGTCTAGCTGATGAATATGATGTAAACGAAGTGGTTTACCGAGTTACTGCTGCGGCCAACCTGCAATCGGATGTCGTGTTTCGAAAATGGCTGACGAAAACACTGGAACGCAGTGATACCTTGCCGCACTTGGCAACTTATGATTCGCGAGGCATTGCTGTCATCCGAGTGTGTTTGAGCAACCTGAAGACTCATGAAATTCTCAAGTCGGATTTTGAAAAACTGAAGACGCTGGAACCGTTCAACAAATCTCAAGAGGGACGTGACGACTTAGAATACCCACTCATTTTCGCAGAAGATATGCTGAAAATTGTCCGTGGTCAACCGAAAGAAGGCGTCCCAAGCAGGAGCAAAAATCCCCTTTGGGTTTTAAACTATGCCGATCAATTGGCCTGTGAAATCTTGCCCTCTTATTTGGCGATCGATTTGCCGGAGGGCAGAAATGCTGAGACACAATTAGTGGCACAACAAGCAATTAGCATCGTACAGGACAGAAATCCTGCGGCTGCACGCCGAGTCTATATCGGTCTCGCGGGGCAACTGATCAAGACTGGCGAAGACGAGAAAATCGCCACAGCTCTGGATTTACTTCGTAGTCTGAAGCCGATTGAAAGTGACCGAAGGTTTGTTGAGCGGATAGCATTTGGTGCCGAGCCGCTCAGAAGTCCATTCGTAAAAGCTAAAGCGATCTCACTATTGGCGTTTTGGGATGCGGAGGAAACTGAAAAACCATCGTCCGCACAAATGCTCGAGAAATTTGTTGCAGCCAATTTGAGTGGTTTTGACTTTGAGCAACAAATTGATTTGACCAACGATGTTGCAGACATGGATCGCGGAACAGGTGTGCGGATGTTGATTCAGCTGATTGAAGCGGCCAAGACGCCGGAAGACAAGCAAGGAGTGATTGAAAACATAGTTTACCAACTTGGAATCAACGTAGAAGAGCCAATCCGTCTTAACGAAATCGAACGCCAAAAGATCTATCCCGTTGCTCCGATCGTTTTTGAACAACTTGGTGCGATGAATGGTGAATTTAATGCAACCGATGCGGCAGACATTTTTACCAATGAAATTGCATTTGGACATCCAGATGGTTTGAAAGTGTTGGCGGATTACATTAAGCAAAGCACCAACGATAAGCCCAGGCGGATTGCTGGCTCCATGATTTTTAATCATTTGGACGAAGCATTTCGTTCTTCGATTTTGGCACTCAACAATTTCGCTGCCGAAAATCTAAATTTTGAAGATAATCCGATCCAAACTAACTGGGAACTAGAAATGGGTTTAATTACCAATTTACTTTTATTGTTGGATGGTGATCGACCAGATATGCAACAACGCAATTTGCAGATTCTTCTGGAATCGCATTCGCGCGTAATGGAAGAACTAAAAACGATTGCTGCCGATGAAGACCACCAATTGCAAGCTTGGGCCAAAAAAAAGTTGGAGGAATTAAGGGAATGAGATCGTAGTTGTCTTTGGGGATGTCCCGTTTGTTGTTGAAACTCTTTGTGGTCTATGATCAGACGGGAAATGTCAAATCGATTTCGGGATTTGAGTTAGGGCCTAACGGCGGGGAACGGGTGTTCCATTTGCCGTTGGGAGCCAATGCAAATACAGCTGAATTTGCCCCGGCTCCGAATGAGTTGCGAGAGTCGACATTATTGAGTCTGCTTAATCATCCTAGCGTTGCCGAAGAATTATCGTTGACTCAGGACCAACAGGAAATGATTGCGAAAGTAAATGAATTTTGGAATTCGCGCACAAACGCTTTAGCGAAAGAAATGAATCTCGGATTTGAGGGAAGCAACGATACTTCGCACATTTTAGACCAAATACGGTCCCGCCGTTCGAAGCAAGATGAAGAACTTTTTAAAATTTTAGTACCTCATCAAGTTTCGAGACTAAAGCAGGTGGGGTTTCAGTCAATGGTGAGTATTCATGGTTTGTTAGGCGTTTTGTCATCGCCTAGATTTAAGAAGGAATTTGAGTTTGATGCTCAGCAATTGACCCGTTTACGAGAACGATTTTCCGAAATTGAAGACGATCTTCAAACCAAAATCGCCAAACTCAAACTTGAAGCGAAAGATAGTATGATAATGGAACTGTCACCGACACAGCGTTCAAAATTACATGAGCTTTTTGGCGATACGTTTCAACTTCACGATGAGGACTGGAAGAAAACAAAATAAGCCGTTGTTCTTTGACCTAGTTCAGGTTTTGATATCAGGTTTGCCGTCAGTACCGCTAAGTTAGTATTTAAAAGGCAGCTTTCCTACGACGATCTAAGTGTTGAATTGTCCTGGTTCAGTGGGAAATGGAATTTCTTTTGTTGGGTTAACTGAAAAAAGTAACAAACAAATTTGAACAATAGAGTTTGGGTTTTGCGCATTTGGGTCAAAGTTGGAAGAGAAGTGAGTGGTCAACGAGTGACCACGCTCTTCCAATTTCGACGCTTGCCTCGGCGCTCGGGTTGCTCCCCAGCAAAGCCCTAAACGGAACTGGGACTGACGGCCACGATGTCATCATCGAGCATCATGAATGTCAGCCGCCGATAACCTTCCAGCGGATTCCGATCATGAAAGTCAAGAATGGCTTGTTTTTCCCATTTCTCCAACCATCAGTCGCGTGGAATCTGGCCATTGTGCTCGTTCACTTTGCCGAAACGTTTTTTCCAGTTGTGAAATTTGCTGGG
>JBGSIY010000697.1:0-9797 GCA_041742275.1 Pirellulaceae bacterium
TCCGGGCTCCGCGACACCACCGACATAGGCAGACAGATTCGAGCCCGGTAGGCCGACTCCGGTAAACGAAACGGACATGGAAGTAATGTTTTCAAAGCCTGTGAACCCTGCTAATTCGACTGAAGTGAAGTTGTAGTTAAAAACGGAGAATCCCAGATTGCCGCTCGTTTCCACACCGCTTCCGTCGAAGTCAATACCCGCCGAATCGAGCGTTGAGGTTGTCAGCAAGATGTCTGCGTTCGCGATACTCGCAGTGAATAATACGATGAGTCCGAACGGGGCAAAGAGTCGTTTCATGATTGCATTTCCAGGGTCCAAGGGTCGTAGTAAAAGTTCTCTATCAAACGAGAAGCGATGCATGTTGCAAATTCAACGAAAAAAACATTAAATATTTCAAATTTGTCTTTTTTTGCCAGTCGACCAAGTTTCTGGCGGGCGAATTCGAGCCGGCTTGCTAGAATCGAAAGTGGAGCACTCTTATATTTGGCGAGGAATAACATGAGCGAAGAATCGATCGAGCCCGGCTTGCTCAGCCTGCTGATTCCTCGGATGCGCGATGGTGACGAGGCCGCGCGAGAACAACTGTTGATCCAGTTGCAGGATTACCTGACAAGAACTGCTGACCGGCAACTGGAAGGAGCCTTGAAACAAAAGACGGCTGTTTCCGACATTGTGCAAATTTCTCTCATCCGCATTATCGAGAGTTTTGAACAATTTCGCGGAAGCAGCAGCAACGAACTGCGAGCGTGGATCAAGCAAATCGTTGTTAACGAAGCCAATACTGTGCGGCGAAAGTATCGAACCAACAAGCGGGACGTTACACTTGAAAAATCCATCGATGCTGCGGCAGGAGCCAACGCCGCACAACCAGCCGACAAGCACTTAACGCCAGCCAGTGCGGCCATGCGCGGCGAGCGACTGGACCGATTCCATGCCGTGCTGGACGAACTGCCTGCCGATCAAGCGCGGGTGATTCGCCTTCGCAGCATCGAGCGATTGTCATTCCGTGAAGTTGGAGAGCAAATGGACCGGTCCGAAGAAGCGGTGTCGCAACTTTGGTATCGGGCGATTATGAAACTCGAGGAAGCCCTGAATCGGCATGGCGATCTGGGCTAGACCCGCGAGGAGTATCGCCTGACGAAGAGGGCCTCTGATCGCATTTTAAATTTATCCAAGGTGTTCGTTGACTTTGTTCAAGAAAACGCATCCTGCGCAATGGACCAGGAAACTCGACCACAGACAACTTGAATCCTCGGCCATGCTATGAAGCAACAACTCATTCCACCGTTCGGAGCCCTTGTGTCAAATCCCGCTGATCCAAAACATGAATCCAGGCTAAGTCCTCAGGAACGAGAGCGACTATTGCAGCTGGTTAAGGAACTTGATGCGGACTCACCAATTGAATTGCGGTCCGAAGCGAATTGTCCCTCTCGTTCTGTTGATACCAATGAACTGACCAGCGCAGAAGTATCGGAACTCGATCGCGCCAAGCACGCCCTTGAATTTTTGCACCGAATCCGCTGCGACCACCAGCTGGAGGCTCAAACACAAACGGCGGTTGTCGATGATACAGTCCATGAAGCCTCGAATGACTACCCCGGCAAAACGCCCTTGCCTTCAGAACTCGGACCCGGATCGCAATTCGGTCGCTTTGAAATTCAGCGATTGTTAGGACGTGGCGGATTTGCCAACGTGTTTCTGGCGCGCGATCCGTCGCTTGATCGCAGTGTTGCGTTAAAAATCCTGAGAGAATCCATGTCGTTCTCGGACGATATGTCGCGCCGATTTGAAAGAGAAGCTCAGGCGGCCGCCGTGTTGAGCCATCCGAATATTGTCCCGGTCTTTGAGACCGGAGTTATTGGCGGCACCCGATATATCGCGACCGGGTTCTGTGATGGAGAAACGCTGCAGCAATGGACGTCGGGACGCAACACTCCCGCTTTTCCTGACGTTGCCGCTTTGATCATCGCGACGATTGCCGATGCGGTTGAGCATGCACATCAGCGCGGGATTGTTCACCGAGATCTGAAACCGGCCAACATCCTGATCGGCCCACACAGCGGAGGGGCGATTCGCGTCGATTCGCGACTCCCCGGTTTGCTGATGGTTGCCGATTTCGGTCTGGCGAAATTGCTTCAGAAAAAGAATCCGACCGAAACGACTGAAGGAACCATTGTCGGCACGCCGGCTTACATGTCGCCCGAGCAAGCGCGGGGCGAAGCGGACGCGGGGACAACGGTCGATATCTATTCGCTCGGTGTCATACTGTATGAGTTGCTGACCGGCCAACTTCCACTCGTTGGCGAAAACAACATCGATACGCTGTTGATGATTGGCCGCCAGGATCCGCCACCGCCCCGAAAAATTCGATCGAATATTCCCAAAGACCTGGAAGCGATCTGTCTGCGCTGTCTGGAAAAATCAGCGGGGCAGCGCTACGCCACGGCACACGAACTGGCTCGGGACCTGACTCGCTACTTGTCCGGCGAAACGGTTTCCGCACGCCGTGTCACGTTGTCAACACGCGCGGCGAGATGGTCCGCACGCAATCCGGGTTTTACCGTGGCGTTTGTCGCTGTTGCTGCGGCACTGGTTTTTGCGTCAATGCAATGGATGAGTGCATTGAAAAGCAACGACCGGGCTGGGCGGCATTTGCAAATGGCCCAGGAAGTCATTTCGGAAATGGCAACCCGTGTCGCACGGAACCCAGATTTGCCCCGTGAACTCCGCAAGTCCTTCACCGAGCGTGCTGTTTCGTTGCAAAAGCAACTACTGGAAGAAGAACCGGACAGCGAAGTCGTCGCGATTCAGACTGCTTTGGCCTGTGACCGACTCATCGTGCTGTTATTTGACCTGGCCGAATTCGAAAACGCCCTTGTTGTGGCCGATCAGACGATCGAGCTGCTGGAATCGTTTGGAGCATCAGAACAAATCGAGTCAGCACGGCAAAATGCAATGCGACACAAGGCGACGATTTTGCAGGCGCTTGGTGATTTGAACGCTGCCAGTAGTGTTGTTGAAGAATTAGCCGCCAACAAAAGCCCCACTTTGTTGGATGAAGCACGCAATCATATTCAGGACGGTCAGGCCCGAATGGCAAACCAAAAACCACTGGAAGCGATTGTCGAATACGAAAAGGGGCTGGCGATTCTGACGGTCCTGGCTAACGAGGACTTGGCGGCGGTTCGTATCGACATGGCTCGAACCTGGTTGTTCCTTGCTTTGGCCCAGTTTCGTGCCGGCCAATTTGACGAGGCAACTCCGAATTTAGAAGGGGCGCTGGCGGAATTCTTGGTTATGAAAGACCTGCCGCACGCCGGCGAAGCGTTTTGGGAAGATGCCGGTCGTTGTTACCTGTACCTGGGACGAATCAGTTCCGCTCGGGCACTGCCAGCCGATGCCGAGCCTGTTGAAGAATTCGCCCTCGTTGCCGAGCAGCATTTTACCGATGCCGCCATCGCGTTTAGCCGCACGAGAGCGATCAACCCCGGTCGGCTGATGGCCTACGGTCTGGAAATGATGACTCTGGAGATGCACGTTAATCTTGAATTTGGTTTCTCCCGTTCTGAACCGATCGTACCGTTGCTCTCGCGAATGAAGGAAGTGGTTGATACCACGCCAAGGCACATGCGCGAGTTTCCGTTAATGCAGCGGATTTTTGCGCAAGCCGCTTTGAAACAAATCCGATTGCTCATCGACAAATCATCGATAGGCGAAGCCAACGAGTTACTGATTGATTGCGAATCTCTCCTCGATAACCTCCGTACCCACCAACCGAATATCAAGGACCTGGAAAGCGTATCTGCCGAAGCCGCAGCCTTGCGAGGCGAAATTGATGACGCGCGCGGTTAACAAATATCCGGCGGCCGTTCTTCAATTACAGATCACTTACTTGCCCGTGAATTTTCCGCGGAATGTCTCTAGCTCCGTGTCCTCGATTGTCTCGTCGACGGATGCAATGGCTTTTTTGAAAAAATTTGAAATTGCGCGTTGAATCCGGAAGACCTTTGGCTTCTTTAGAGGAGGAAAGTGATTTGCCTTCAAACACCAGGAGCACCAACATGCCATTCATTCGTCGTTATTTCGCCGCCATCGCCATGATCATTGGTCTTGCCGTTTCCTCCAGCACTTCGCAGGCGGATCTTCTGGTCGCCTACGACAACTTCGGACCGGGAGACTCGTTTATCACATCCGCGGTTAGTGCACGGGCCGTCGGCAATCAGGTGGATCCACTAAACGTCCACATTGCATTTAAGTTCACGTCGGGAGAAAGTGGCTACCTTCATTCGGTCAATGTTGCGGCCAGTCTTGAGCGTCAGGATTTCCCCACGGACCTGATGGAATTGCAATTGTGGAGCCACAATTTTTCGACGGATCGCCCGCAGACGTTGCTTTGGTCGGGAGCGGTTTCGCCCCAATCGTTAGCGTCCATTGCGACGGCACCTGGCGGCCCAGATGCTCCACAGTTGAATGTGGACACGGATTATTGGTTGTCCGCTCGGTCCCTGACCGGTGATAGTTACTACGCGTGGTACCGCAACGGAGTCGGTGCAGACAATTCATATGCGTATGATCTTGCGGGTGGCAACAGCTGGATTGCGGGAGGCACGACGCCAATGCAGGCGTTCCGTATTAACCTTTCGACATCGCCGGTCCCCGAACCGGGGGCCGCAGCACTGGTAAGTGTGGGATTGTTGATGACGGCCATTCGCCGCAGACGTCGTTGTTAAACGAAACAAGTGATCTCTTCATCGTTGTTCGGTGCGGTTCTCTCAAAACAGCTCCATGGATTCGCCCGTTCCCCTATTGGTTGTCCTCGACAAGTCCATGTCTTCAAAGGTTTCGCCTCGACAAATCCGTTGCCAATGATGGGATTAGCCCCGAAAAAATTCGTTGACCTAGTCCCGGTAGGGACGTCAGCGATTGGCCCACGGCGCAAGCCGTGGGTACACGAAATCCCCATTCCCCGAAAGCGCCCCGGACGGGCAATAGCGATGTTTCTGCATCTGGCCTCGCAAGGGCAATCGTGTCGATTTATCGCAAATCGTGGTGGATTTTTGCTTTGTGAGTGTTCAAGAGAGGAGGAATGGGGTTTAATAGCGACTGAATCGGGTTTTCAGTTCCCCTTACAGTTGAGTTGTGATCATGCGAATTCGTAACACATTGCGGACACTTGTTTCTTGTGTTTGTGGCCTTTGCCTAAGTCTACCCGGAGTCAACCTATGGGGGGCCCAACAGGAGTCGGAGTCCGATCGGCAGGCATGGCAAAAACATTACTCGGCCGATCGCTTTGAATCCCCCAGTGGTGGTCATCTTCTCTATCGTTTTATGGAACCAGAAACAAAGGCCGACCAGGAGAAATATCCGCTGGTTCTCTTTCTGCATGGTGCCGGAGAGCGAGGTGACAATAATCGGGCTCAAATGGTCCACGGTCTCCGCGACTTTGCCTCGGCAAAAAATCGTGAAACCTATCCCGCTTATGTTGTTGCACCGCAATGTCCGGCCAATCGCAAATGGGTCGAAGTTCCTTGGGATGGCCAAAAACATGTATCGCCAGAGCAGCCGAGTGACTCGCTGCAAATGTGCAACGAATTGATCGATGATTTAATTAAACGTTACCCAATTGATACCGACCGCATCTATGTGACAGGGTTATCCATGGGCGGATTTGGAACGTTTGATGCGGCCACACGTTGGCCCGAGCGTTTTGCGGCTGCCGCTCCCATCTGCGGTGGAGGAGATGAGAGTGAACAGGCGATTGCACGCCTTAAGTCGGTGCCGCTGTGGATTGTTCACGGAGACGCAGATAAAGTGGTCGTCCCCGACCGATCGCGCAGAATGGTCAAGGCCTTGACCGAGGCCGGAGTCAAACCCAATTATATCGAACTGGAGGGAGTGGCTCACGATAGTTGGACAGCGACCTATCGAGATGATAAGTTTTTTGAGTGGTTGTTTTCACAAAACAAGGCAAATCGAACACCCAAATAAGAATGCCCCGAGAGAGTTACAACCCAGCGGTTGACGAATTTTTACCGAGCGAAAGATTCACACGCAGGCTGAAGTTCATCCTCAATCAAACTGCCTGTCTAGTTAATAAGATGTTTGAATAATGGAAACCAAGGGAGTAAAAACATTGCTACAGGAATTGGCAGGGAAAATTCATAACCGGGATTGTGTGGCTGGGATGCGCGAAGTTCCAGACGGATCGATTGATCTGGTTTTTGCTGATCCCCCTTTTAATATCGGTTATGAATATGATGAATATGATGACCGAATGGATTCCGAACGCTATTTGAGCTGGTCGCGAGATTGGATGGAGCAAGTTCATCGCATACTGAATGCCAAAGGGGCGTTTTGGTTAGCGATTGGTGATGAGTATGCGGCTGAGTTGAAGATCGCCGCGCAAGGCCTGGCGTTTCATTGCCGAAGTTGGGTGATTTGGTATTACACGTTTGGCGTGAATTGCCGGAAAAAGTTCACGCGTTCCCACGCCCATTTGTTTCATTTTGTGAAAGACCCTCGTGTTTTCACGTTTAATTTTTCAGAGGTCGCCGTCCCGTCGGCACGCCAGTTGGTTTATGGCGATTCACGTGCAAATCCTCGGGGGCGAGTGCCGGATGATACGTGGATCTTGCGACCGCAAGACTTGCCGGAGGGCTTTCAAGATTCTGAAGACACATGGTATTTTCCTCGTGTCGCCGGGACGTTCAAGGAGCGAGCCGGTTTTCACGGTTGCCAGATGCCCGAGCAGTTGTTGGGCCGAATCATTCGCTGCTGTTCGAATGAACAGGATTGGGTGGTTGACCCATTTTCTGGGAGTGCGAGTACATTAGTCGTGGCCAAAAAACTAAATCGAAACTTCTTTGGTTTTGAAATGTCGGCCGATTATTCTCAGCGAGGGAGTCAAAGACTGGCGGAAACCTCGGTTGGCCAACCCCTCGTGGGTGCCGAAAACCCTTTGGCGAGTGTCCCGAAGACGGCCGAAGGGATCTCGCTGCAAGCCCGAGCCAGCAGGAAAGCGGCCGCCAAAAAAGAGCCTGCGCAACGCCAATCGAATCTCGATTTTAGTTAGAACCTATCCTAGGACCTATTAGCCGTTGGGCACTAGCCCCCGGTTTATTCGGTCGAACCGGACGCTAGCGAGTTTCGGCTGATGTTTCCGATCCGGGTTGGGATAAGCTCTTAATCTCAGGCGGTCAATGTCGATCCCCGAAGTTTAGCGGCGAAAGTTTGAGAACGTGGGGCTGGCGAAGGATAGTCCGACGACAGTCAGGGAGCTGAGGGGCATGAGCAAGGCGGCGATCAAGGGGTTGATCAAGCCGCAAAAGGCCAAAACCACGGCGATGATGTTGTAGCTCAATGAAGCGATAAAATTACGGCGGATCGTATTTTGCGTGCGGCGGCTGGCGGTCAGGAGTCTGAGGATGCCATCCAACCCGGATTGGTTCAAATAAACGGCCGCGGCTTGAAGGCTGGCTTCCGCTCCGCCATGCACGGCGATGCCCACGGAAGCTGCCGCCAGAGCGGCACTGTCGTTGACGCCGTCGCCAACCATCACCGTGGTTTCTCGCTGAGAGTTTTCAGTAATCATGCGGCTTTTGTCTTCCGGTAGCAGATTGCCAAACGCTCGGTCTGGGTCGATTCCCAATTGAGCAGCGATGTTGGCGACAACGGCCGGGTGGTCGCCTGAGAGGATGCCCACGTGCCAGCCCGTTTGTTTCAATTCGGTAACGGCCGCCAGGGCCTCGGGTCGCAACGGATCACCGACGCCCGCTGTGGCCACAACTGTTTCTGCGGTTGCGATAAAAATCGGTGATAACCCTTGGGCAGTCAGTTCATCCGCAACCCTTCGCTTCTCTGGGGATAACTGGAGACCGTTTCGTAACAAGTAAGTTTCATTGCCAATCAGTAAACGTTGGCCGGCGATGGACCCCGAGATCCCGCCCGCACTGGATTGCTCGACGTCGTTCACTTGCGGTAGGTCCGATTCCGTGATTTGAAACTGGCGCAAGAAGTCGGCATTGCTTAACGCCAATGCGATGGGATGGGTTGATTGGCGTTCGATGGCCGCGACGTGGGGGGCGTAATCGCGATCGCCGACCCAGCGAACCAGCTGCATGCGGCCTTGAGTGAGGGTGCCTGTCTTGTCAAGCCACAGAGTTCCAGGCCGCGCTAGTCGCTGCAGCACGTCGCCACCCTTGATCAAAATGTGTCGCTGGGCGGCGCGACCCAGAGCCACCGAAATGGCCAGGGGAGTTGCGAGAGCCAACGCACAGGGGCAAGCCACAATCAAAATAGAAACCACATTTTCAGCGGCCAGCTCCGGACCGGCTGGCCACCAATAGATGAAGGTGCCGATGGCGATCAAAATCACGGCAATCACGAAGTAACCACCGACGGCGTTGGCCCATTCGACAATTTTTGGCCGTTGACGTGATGACTCTTCCACCAGTCCCATGATCTGGCCAATTCGCGAGTCGGTGCCAGTGGCCGTGGCGCGCACTCGCACGCTGCCGTTCAAGTTTTGTGAGGCGGCAAAGACAAGATCTCCCGTTGTTTTTACCAAGGGGACGGATTCACCTGTCAAAATGGATTCATCTACGGTCGTGGTCCCGGAGACAATGATACCGTCGACGGCGAAGTTTTCATTGGCCAAGACTTCGATCGTGTCCTCAACTCGCAGCAGGTCCACCGGAAACTCTGCTACTTCGCCATTGACCACCTTCCTGGCCGTGCGAGGCGTCATGCGATAGAGCAGGTTGATCGCATCGGCTGTGCGCATTTGTTGACGGTATTGAAAATAACGTCCAACCAAAAGCACGAAAACCAGAACACTGAGCGAGTCAAAATAGATATGACCTGATCCTCGCAAGGTATTGATCAAACCGCTGATCCCTCCCACGCCCAGTCCCAGAGCGACGGGAAGGTCCATATGCGGGGTCCGCGTCACAAACGCTTGCCATGCCGTGCGGAAGAAGACCCGCCCCGGCCACGCGAGGGAAACCAAACCGATCCCGCAGCTGGCATAACGCAACAACGACTCAATCGCGGGCGCAAGGTCACTGAACATCCCCAAGTACAACGCAGTGGCGATCAGCATATTGTTCCCCGCCGCGGCGCCGGCGATGCCCAAGCGGATCAGTTGATCACGGTTGTCTTGGACGGCCGTCGAATGAGTCATCCCCGCTCGAATCGGATGCACTCCATAACCCAGGCGTTCGATCGTGCTGGTGATACGGGACAGTAAAACTTGTTCGCGATGAAAGACAAGGTCTATCGTTGCGTTGACCCAGTTGACGTGACAGCGAATCACTCCGGGCAACAACTGGGGCAATTTCTCAATCAGCCACACGCAGGCCACGCAGTGAATTCCGCTGACCGCCAGAGTGACACGGAATCTCTGGTGTCCCAGGTCCGTTGCGAACATCGCCAAAAAATCATCGCTGTCATAAGCCAAATGTCGTTGAAGCGACTCGCTCGCTTTGACCGGACGTTTTTGTTTCTCGGCAAAACGATAATAGTCTTCTAAACCTCCCGCTCGAATCAGTTCAAACGCCGTCTCGCAACCCGAGCAACAAAACTGTTCCACACGATCGTGAGAAATCAAACCCGAGGGAACGGCGAGGCCGCAGTGCGTGCAAGCGGTAACCGACTTGGTTTCTTCGCGACCCTGACGCATCGAGGTGTCGGTAACGGAATGGATGGAGGTCATACCGGATCTACTTCCCTTGGCAGCAGGGGAGTTCCTCCTGGTCGATGTGGTTTAAGGTTTCAATTTGTTCCGAGACACTTGTCGA
>JBGSIY010000698.1:0-6612 GCA_041742275.1 Pirellulaceae bacterium
AACAGTTTTTATTTCACGACACAGCAGCCATTTTGTAACATTTCAGCGGGTTGACATAGGGTAGGATGCTGACACCCAATCTTCTTCGTTCGCGCCCCTATAAAATACAATAGCCCTCCTGGGCTAAATATCGCGACTCAATTTCGGTAGCCATACGTCATAAAATATTCTCGGGGCTGATTCCTTGACGATTTTTTCGCCTTAACGCCCTCCAAAGTTTCTCATGTTCTCATTACACTTGAGGGGGGTTCGTGCATCGCTAACGGAATAACCACGAAAGGCATTCAAAAGTGGATAAAAAAGCAAAAAAGCGACTGGAAGTTATCAAAAAGAAAATTGAATCGGTGCAAAAACAACTAACCGGGGCCCGAGATCAGATGGATGACCCTCAGGAAGTCAAGAATTTCGAACAAGAACTGGACCAACTCAAACGAGAAATGGAGACAATCAAATCAGCCAATTAACACGAGCGGTCCTCACATATTGCTACCGAATTACACAATTTGTCACGGCAGTAGTCGGCCCCTCATTGTTCGAGATTCACGACGAAGTCGCCGGCTGATTGAAAGTAAAAGCAATGCGAGACCTGTTCGGAATCATTAATGTCTTTAAGCCCACCGGGGTCACCAGCCGGGATGTGGTTTCGCAATTTTCTCAGCGCATTCGTCGCACCAAGTTCGGTCATGCCGGTACGCTCGATCCGCTGGCCGAAGGGGTATTGCTAGTCGCCGCGGGAGCGGCCACGCGTCTGGTGCCATATCTTCAGGAACTCCCCAAACGATACGTGGCTGAATTTCAAATGGGACTGGCGAGCGATACTCAAGACATTTCTGGCGATTGCTCGGCCGTTCCCTGCCCAGAGATTTCACGACCGGCACTCGCCGAAGCAGTCCATTCGTTTTTGGGTGAAAGTGAACAGGTGCCACCGGCTTACTCCGCCTTGCGAGTCGACGGCAAACGCGCCTACAAACTGGCCCGTCGCGGGGAGCCCGTGGAATTGGAGCCTCGTCCCATTTCGGTTTACCACATTCAACTGCACGAATTTCGTCCTCCGCTGTGGACAATCGAAATCGAATGCAGCAAAGGAACATACGTTCGCACGTTGGGCGTCGATATCGCTCGGGTACTCGGGACATCGGCAGTAATGACTCGATTGACTCGCGCGGCTGTGGGCCCGTTCACGTCCGATGACTCCATTACAGCAGATTCCTTTCTCGGCGGGAAATGGTCGGCAGGAATCCACAACCCCATCGTGGCCTTTCCCAACTGGCCATGCCATATATTGACTCCCGCTGAAATCGAAGGGACGCGAAACGGAATTCGGCCTCAGGTCGAATCATCCGCCGATCGCCTGCTGGCCATCGATGGTGCGGGTCAATTGATGGCTGTTTTGGAGCGAGACGCCACTGGCGAATTTGGCTTTGCGGTCAACTTTTCCGCCATCCCATAACCCATCCGTTCGCTGCCAACATTTTTAGGCGGCCAGCTATTACCAGGAATCATCCTCGACATATCCATTGGTGATCAACTCGTCGTTACCGATTTCTTTGAACCAATTTTTGGTTTGATCCGTGAAGTAGTTGACCCAATCCCCTGCTTCCCCCTTGCGAAAAAATCGATGGGGATCTTCCTTGGAAAATCCAGGCGTCAAATTGCCTTCGATCAAAGGCGCTTGTTCAGGATCCACTCCCAGAAATCGGAATAGGTCATCCGTTATCGCTTGCGTATCTCGTAAGAGATCCTCGTACCGCACAAACTTAATGGGTATCTGTGGATGTCGTTTAACCGATTGGCGATCACTTTGCAGTTGCTCTATCCACCAACGGACCGTATGGCGCACCAACTCTTCGTCTTCCAAAAGTCGTTCGGGATGGGTCTTGAAGAACCATTTGTCTTGTTGAAATTCTCGCAAACTTTCGGCCATTCGCGGCGACCGTTGAAACAAACCTGTCACATCAGGGCGGTTGAACAAATGAAAGGCCCGACTCACTAACACATCGCGACCATCACGAATGATCACAATATGGGGCGCACGCAAAATCAACGGTTCAACCATCGTGGGAGTTCGATCTCCTACCACGCGAACTTCTTCGGGTAAGCCAAAAACCATCGAACGCTTGACAGCCGCCCGAAATTGCTGAGTTAGATTGCGGCGGAAATCACCGTCCCTCATCGGAGTCATTGCTGGGAACCCCTTCAGAATGGGTCCGAGAATCTCTTGCCAATGATACTCGCCGCGGCAACTGACTTCGGGATGACGGTCCAATAATCCACCCAGCCAATTGGTTCCCGACTTCATGAAACCGCGCAAACAAAAAAAAGTCCGATTCTTCACGCTTGGCTCCCACTGATCTTCTTCAATATCATCAAACTTCCACCTCGAGCATTTCGGGAAACAAATTGGTTAGTGGCCCCCATACTGAGCTCAAGCCCGCTTGGTAGACAAGTGGACTGCCGTCACGCGGATGAGCAAATGTTAGCTGCCTGGCATGCAAACCGATCCACCGGGCTCTCATGTCAGTCGTTTGCGGCCCGAACTTTAGCTTTGACTGATAGAGTTCGTCGCCCACGACAGGATGGCCATGCTGAGCGCATTGCAGGCGAATTTGGTGGGTGCGTCCCGTTTCTAATTCGATGCGGAGCCAAGTCAGACGATTTCGCGTGGCGACCACTTCATAGGTCAAAATGGCCTCCTGAGCGCCAGGTTGATCGGCAGCGACTATTTCCGATCTCGCTTCTTCCGGACATTTGCGCATCCAATCCACCCAGCGACCGCGACTTTCACTGGCCAGTTCGCCTTCGACGACTGCCCAGTAATGCTTCCGCACGCGACGTTCCTGAAACTGCTCGGAAATCCGCTGGGTCCACTTCTTTGTTTGACCAATCACCATGATTCCCGATACGGGTCGGTCCAAACGATGGGGGATACCGATATAAGGGGGCCGACTGGGATCTAACCCTTGCTTCCATTGCTTCAACCGCGTTTCCAAACTATCGATCCCTGGCGGAGCCTGAGTCAATAACCCACCTGGTTTATTAACGATTAAGTATTCGGAGGTCCGCTCCAAAATCACGAGCTCATTCGACGACACTGATTTCTCATCAAGTTGCAATGTATTGCCCCAAGCACGTGCCAATGCGATTATCGGCGACAGACTATTGCTTCATTGGCAGAAACTAATCAGTAGTTTGTGTCATTAAGAGGAGTTTAACAAGGGTATCAGGGGTTACTCCACTGACCCACTCCTCCCACTTTTTATTGCATATTTCTAAACTTTGCCCAACGCGGTACGAATCTGCCGATCCAACCAGTCTTGGCAAGCCAAAAAAAGAAAGACGCCCAGGGACTGCCGATTCGCCTGGAAGACAACCCGCCCCGATTGCCCCGATTTCAACCGATCTCGGTATTCCTCGGGAACATGCAGTTCGACATTTAATCGAGGAGTCAAGAACTCGACATTCATTTCGTTGCCCTCAACCTCATTTTCGCTCAATTGCCGGACGGCCAAGGGCCCGGAACAGTCGGCACACAATGCCCGGTGAATTGGCACCATCGAAGCCCTTGGGGAAACGCGTTTGAGCGAAACAGGCATCACCGGCAATCCGGCGAACACTCCCCGATAGACTTGTTGTGGATTGTTCTGAACCGACGCCATATCCGCCTGATCAACCGACACGATCACTTCCGGTTGCAGGGACTCAACTACAGTCAACAACGGATCGCCAGCATTCACAAAACGACCTTGTTGGGATCCCAGGTCGCGCGCCAAGACAATTCCATCAAAGGGAGCACGAACTTCCAACTTGCAATGTTGACTCTCTTTTTCATTAAGTTGTATTTGCAGTTGTTCTAACTTTTTTGATTCCGCTTGATACACGGCTAATTCGTTTTCCTGCAGACTCACTTTCGAGCGAATTTGACTCTGGAAAATCTGTTCTCGCAAGGCACCCAGTTCCAAACTCAACATACGATTTTGCAGGCGGACTAAGATGTCGCCCTCCCGCACTGTTTGACCATCACACACACATATCTCTTCGATAAATGCGTCTCTCGGCGCACGCAGGTTTTGCTCATGCTCCAACCGTACGATCGCGGGAGCCGAAGTGCAATTGGGTCCCGACAACACGCCAAACAGCAGAAACAGCGAGAGTCCCAATGCCATTCCTGAACCGGCCAAATGAAATCGGGAAATCGGCCGAGAACACGTGCCTAGACACATTTTTTTCACAAAGACACCCAAGGGCACAGCAAACCAGAGCAAAACGGCAATCATCGACAGCACAATACCCGCACCATGAAACAAAACGCTGGCTCCTATTATCAGGCTCAAACTGATCAACAAGCGCCACCCGAACGCAAATATTCCGTAGATACGTATTGCGACCAGCGACAATGGCAACTCATCCAACTTTTTAGGAGTCCAACCAAAGACCCACCATTGAACCTGGCCCGTCAACCAACTTTGACCCTTGCCATATAAATTCGGAATTTCCAATAAGTCGGACAAGATGTAGTAGCCATCGAATTTCATCAATGGGTTGGCATTGAACAACAAAGTCGTGATTCCCGCGGTTAAGAACAATTTGTATAAAATCGATTTAATGGCAGCATCGTTGCCGAGCAAAGACCATGCGATTAATGCCAGGGCCGCGACAAAGAGTTCAAAATACATTCCCCCAGCCGCAGTAATAATACGGTGCCAACGATTCGAAAATCTCCAACTCGATGTCACATCGACATACGCCAATGGGGTAAAAAGGATCAGACTGACACCAGCCTGTCCCACTTTGCCACCAAAACGCTGGCAGGCTAAACCGTGCCCCATTTCATGGATGATTTTTAATCCGACCCAGGCGAGCAAAAGCCAAACCCATTCGCCCGGGGCGAAGATCCCCATATAGTTTTCTTCAATCGCCGAAAAACAGTGCCAGAATCGAAAGCCGGCAAACAGTACCACTGCCGTCCAAATCACCAGCGCAATCGGCCCAAACGCAAACTCGCCGAGCGGATTCAGCTTTCTCAAGACACGATCAGGATTACCCATTGGGATACGAACACAGATCGGATTGAGCCTAGAGATAAAGCGCATCTGTTTTATTGATTTCGCATGCCCTTGGATACGCGCAGCATTATCGACGCCCGAGATCATGGCAAGTCCGTTGGTGACCAGCCACTGCCCCACCGATTGAACACGCCCCATGGCAACAGGAATTTCAGATTCGGTTTGACACATGGACTGGGCGATGTCTTGAATTGTTGCTCGTCCATCAAAACGGCTGATGACGTCCCTCTCTGCCGCGCCAATTTGGAAGAATTTAACCCGCAAGGAATCTTCAATGACAAAGACCGTCTGCCCGTTTTGAATTCGTTGCGAAATTTCAAGGCCATCCCGCAATTCGATTCGAGCGGTTGCCCAGGCATCGCTGGCGGGAGGTGAACCGACGGAAGATTTGGATTGCTGACTCATATGCGAATTGGGGACCCGTGATTTACCAAATGAAATAATAGCGAACATCATTCGCAGCGCGATGCAACCAAATCCACCCCAGCAGGCTCCAGCCATTTTCAATTTTGGCTTGGCCACGCATACCGGGTTGCAGTTCGCCATCTGGATTCGGTATGGAAACTTCGGCAACAAACACGTTTTCTCCATCAATCATCTCAGATCGAGGATGAATTTTTTCGATGGAACCTTGCCAAGTTCGAAAGGGATAAGCGGCAAATTTAAGGGCCACATTTGCTCCAACTTCGACAAACCGCAGGTCCGTTTCATTGATTTTGACCTCAACCAGCATTTGATCGAGTGGTCCAATCTCAAACAACGTCTGTCCCAATTGCAACTTCGCCCCCTCAACCTTGTCCAAGTCGCCACTGACAATAATCCCATCGAGAGGGCAACGAATTTCTAATTCTGCCAGGCGTTGTTCAATGGATTGAATTTGCGATTCAATTCTGCGCTCTTCACTTTTTTGAATTTGAGATTCGGCAATGTCACGAGTCGCCAGTGCCTGATCTCGCTTTTTTCTGGCCGACGCTATTTCCGCTTTGAGTCCTGCAAGTTCAAAACGCAAGGTTTCGCCATCCAGCGTCGCCAAAAGTTCCCCTGCCTGAACGCGATCGCCGCTTTTGGCTAATGTCGATTCGAGTAACCCTTCGAAGGGGGCTGTGACGTAACGACGCTTCACGGGTTGCAGTGTTGCGTCACAACTGACTCGGTAGGGCCAGGGAACGCAGAGCAACATCGCGATCCCCGCAATTCCCAATGCCAGATTTCGGACCAACGATGCCGACAAAAAGCGACGAACTTTTCGATGGGTCAATGCAAATAGGCTTTCATTCGCACGGACTGCCAGCAGAATTTGCGGCACAATGGTTTTGACAATGAAATTGAGTTGCTTGGAGAATTGCTCTTCTTTCCCCTCGGATAAATTTATGGTTACCAGGATCGCCGCAACGTTGCGACCATTTTCTTCGATCGGGATGAGTGCACAGTGAGTCGTGGAAGCCGCGGACAGCAGGGTTGCCACATTGGAAGGATTCTCCGGGTCGGTTGCCGAAAACAAGGTGGGTATCTTCGGGCCAGCGTTCTCGTTCATCACGATCTCCGCCTG
>JBGSIY010000699.1:0-7073 GCA_041742275.1 Pirellulaceae bacterium
GCGTAGGAGCAGCGTTTCTCAACAGTTCCCAAACCACTGTCGAACAGCGTGAAATCGCCGACCGTATTCAACGGGGAGAAATCAAACTTTTGTATTTGGCCCCCGAACGCCTCTTGACCCCGCGGATGTTGGATTTTTTGAAAAAGAATTCGATATCCTTCTTTGCGATTGATGAGGCCCATTGCATCAGTGCCTGGGGACACGATTTTCGACCTGAATATCGAGGCCTGCGTGTTCTCAAAGAACAATTTCCCAACACGCCCATCCATGCCTTTACGGCGACGGCTTCTGCTCCTGTTCGCGAGGATATTGCCAAACAATTGGGCATGCAACAACCGACTATCCACGTCGGAAACTTCGACCGCCCCAATCTGATTTATCACTTTCTGCGATCGGACAATCGCATGCAACAAGTCATGGATGTGATCGAACGCCATCGCCAGGAATCGGGAATCGTCTATTGCATCAGTCGCAAGGAAGTCGAACGCACGGCCCAGTCGATCACCGCGATGGGCTGTCCTGCCCTGCCCTACCACGCCGGCATGAGTGACGAGAACCGCAAAAAGAATCAAGACGCCTTTATTAAGGAACGGTGTCAGGTTATTGTCGCCACGGTTGCTTTCGGAATGGGAATTGACAAATCAAATGTTCGCTATGTGGTCCATGCTGGAATGCCCAAATCGATCGAACACTACCAACAGGAGAGTGGTCGTGCGGGACGCGATGGTCTCGAGTCCGAATGCATTTTGATTTACTCTGGAGGCGATGTCGTTTCCTGGAAACGCATTTTGTCGTTGAGTGACTTGGACGAGCCAAACAACGGCGCCTTGCACTCTCTGAATGCCATGTTCGATCTGTGTACCAGTGCGACCTGCCGACATCGGGCAATTGTCGAATATTTTGGACAACAATATGAACATGACAATTGTGGTGCTTGTGACATTTGTTTGGGGCAACAACAGTGGGTCGAAGATCCGATTACCCTGAGTCAAAAAATTCTCTCCTGCGTCATTCGAGTTGAAGAACGCTTCGGAGCTGCCCACGTCACCAAGGTTTTGACGGGCTCACGCGACAAACGCGTCCTGGAACTAAACCACGATCAACTCAGCACCTATGGGCTTTTGGCATCAGATGGGGCGCCTGCCGTACGAGTCTGGATTGAACAACTGACTCAGCAAGGCTTCCTGTTGAGGACTGGCGAATTCAATACGCTTTCTGTTTCTCCCACGGGCAAACAACTCCTCCGTCGCGTCGGCGATCCCAAACTCACGCTTCCGGAAAAAAAGGGTTCGTCAACGCCAACCAAATTTGCTGATGTCTCTTGGGAAGGCGTTGATCGCGGACTTTTCGATGCCCTCCGTTCACTACGCAGCGATATGGCCATCGAACGAAACGTTCCCGCCTACGTCATTTTCGGCGATGCGACCCTGCGGGAACTCGCCCGCTATCGCCCCACAAATGAAGAGCGATTGACTCAAATCAAAGGGATCGGGGAACAAAAACGGGACAGTTTTGGCGGGCCGTTTCTTAAATGTATTCATGAATATGCCACGAAACATCAACTCTCCATGAACCTCACGCTTGTGGCCGCCCCCAGTCACTCCACCGCCTCACCCGAACGCCCTCGTCCATCGACCAAACAGTTGCCAAACGCTTCATCTCTCGCAGCCGTACAACTTTTTCGCCAAGGACTTTCTGTCAAAGAAGTAGCGGAAAAAATGGGGAGAGCCTTGTCGACCACCCATGGCTATCTCGTCGATTTCATCAAACTTGAGAAAATCACCGACCCCTCCCCGTGGGTCACACCCGAGGCACAGAAAAAGATTCTCAACCACTTGCACTTGGCGAATGAAGGCCGCTTGAAACCCATTTTTGAAGCCCTCGGTGAGTCGGTACCTTATGACGATATTCGCATCGTCTTCGCCTGCTACAACCATGCGAATTCATCCAGCTAACAACGTTGGCAATTTCCCTAACTCACGGGCGGATGGTCATCGACAACCCTCAGAATCATGTCGACGCTCGGGCGATCGTGCGGCCCGGTACTTTTGTGGTGCATGCGAACAATACCTGCCGGGTCAATCAAGATATCACCCCCCAATTGCCGCCAGTCTTTACCAGGTTTTCCTGGACGTGTCCCACTAAAAATCAAAACCAAGTATTTCCAAATCGCCGACGGTCCATACAGGGCCCACCAATGCGCTCGAGTCATACCATACGCGGTATACAGCGCCTGTGTCTCGTCCAACAACAGTGGCCATTTCAACTGCGTCTCTCGAACATACGCAAGAGCCATAAAATCGCCGTCAAACGTTACCACCTTGACCTCTATGCCTCGATCAACCAGTTCCGATTCCCGTTGCCGCAACTGCGACAAATGTTTTCGGCACGGTGGTCACCCCAGATGTCGGTGAAACACCAACAACTGCCAATGCCCCAACCCATCCTCCAACCGATGCATGCCCCCCGATGCATCCTTCAATTCAAACGGAACCGCTGGTCGCCCTAATTTATCCGAGAACATCTTGGTCTGCCTTCTGTTGAAAAATAACTGTGATGAACAATACCTGCAGTCGCTTCTTCTTCGTTCATGTGCTCACTCAAACATTGTCACGGCTCCCCGTGGGAACTGGCCGTAGTTCCGAAGTTGACTGAAGGAATCAATGAGGCACACGTCCTCCAGCTGATCAAGTCATGAACGCGGACCAAATAATTCGCCGGGATTCCACCGAGAGAGAAGTACAGACTATGTTCGCAGACCCTCGGCCTGTTTCAGGCTTGGCTCCGGGACATTCGCCACTGAATTCAATAATACCACATCGCCGCAAACCAGCGCATCCAAACGAGTGCGTCGAAAACAATCGAGCGCATGTTGGGCTGTCTCCACGATCGGCTCACCTGAATCGTTGAAACTGGTATTGAGTAGCACCCCCACTCCATCGCGGCGATATACCTCTTGTAATAATTGATACAACTTTGGGGTCCGGCTCTCGGCCACCGTTTGCAGGCGACCCGAGCCATCCACGTGGGCTACCGCAGGAATCCGCGTTAAATATTCCGTATGAATTTTCGTATTGAACAGCATGTAGGGGACGGGAAAATCATTGTCAAAAACCTCACCTAAACGATCTTCTTGAATGATCGGCGCAAATGGGCGGAACGCCTCCCGATGCTTGACCCGCAAATTCAAGTGGTCTTTCATTCCTGGCGGTCGTGGCCAACAGAGAATCGAGCGAGCCCCCAACGATCGCGGCCCGTACTCCGACCTTCCTTGCCACCAACCAACGATCTTCTCGTCCAACAACAATTCCGCCACATCACTCGCTAGATCTTGCGATCGAAAGCCACCGTGGTTCAATAACAACTCCTCGGCGGAAGAGACGTCGGGTTCGGGTCCCAGATAAACAATGTTATCTTGAAATCGCATGTTCCCATTTAAAATTAAATAGTAACCTACTAACGCGCACCCTAGCGGAATGCCTGCATCACTGGCCGCCGGTTGCACGAACATCGACTCCAGTTTCTGTTCATCCCTCAGCGTGTCTCGAATGATCCGATTCGTCACGACGTTCAAGGCGACCCCACCGGCCATACACAGGTTTTTTGAATGGGCGGAGGCCAAGGCTTCTCGAGCCAAATGCATGACGGCTGCCGTCAGGACCTCTTGCATCCAATAACTGACAGCAGCATAGTAGGGGTCAGTTGGCGGCTGCTCCAAGCGTTTCTTGTACTGAAATCTAATGCTCTTTAAATGATCCAGCATCAACGTGTCAATTCCGGCCAAGACATCCGGCGGTATTTGCGGCATCTTTGCCGCCAACTGCGGATCACCCCAGCCCGCCAACCCCATCGCTTTCCCTTCCTGCAACGCGCCAAATCCCAGTACGTGCCGCGAGAAGAAAGAATAAAAATGTCCCACTCCCGATCTTGTGCTCGTCGCCAACCGCTCGATCCGAATCGTTCCATCCACCGCCCGCTGCCCGCGGAATATGCTTTGCGTCTCGGCACGCCGCTCATAATAAAACATCGGAAAATCATCCCGCGCATCGGGAGCTCCCATGGCGATCAGACGATGAGGGCTATCTTCCAATGGATAATCCGTCCCCGAACCATCTATCACCAAACAGGCCGCGTCGTTTTGGTCCTGCACACAAAAAGCCGTCGCTGCGTGCGCCCAATGGTGATTGACCACCCGCACAGGTGTTTGCCCCAGCGATTGAAAGAACGCCAGTTCTTCGGGTCGCCACGCCTCGGATACTATCGAATGGATCTCGCGCGAATCCAACGTGTGCGAGTGGGGGCCCAGTTTATCGATGCACACCAGGTTCAAATCTTTGAGGGTCAAACCGGCGGCTTCTAAACAGGCTGCGATGCTGAGAGCCGGGAACTTACGGCATTGTTTTTCGCGACTCAAACGCTATTCGCTCAGAGAAACACACTCGAGCCGTCCCTGACGCTCATAGACAACACTGGCCCCTGTGTCATGTTGCGGTCCACATTTGATACCCAAAACGGCTTTCATCATTCAGTCCCTTGCATCCAAAACTCGTCCTGCGTGTGCGAGTCGTATCGATTGTCTCACTCCCGTTCCGACCCTCGCTTTTACTTTAGTGAATCTACCGCATCCACTTTTCGCGATCTAGGCCAATCAACGACTCGATCCCGGCATTCCCACCAATAACCGCCAAAAACTGAGAGTGGCATTAAAAAAGCCCAAGCTTTTACCCAGCCTGGGCTCTTCAACCATCGTTCATTATTACCGTCAATCGCAGCCATCAGGCTGCCAATCCTACATCAGCTGCTTTCGCCAGCAAACGACGTTCTCCCCTTGGCGTCGTTCATCTTATCGAGGGTACGGGTGAGCAACCTTTTAATTTTATCAGCGCTCTCGGATAACGCTTGGCCCCACGTCGCACTGGTTGCCGTCACGCTCATCGGCTGCAACCCGGCCAGGCGGGCCTCGATAACACAACGCTTGTCATCACTGCCGCCCTTGTCCGCCCCATTCTCATCCGTTAAATGAACTTCGATGCGACTCACACGATCAGCAAACCGCCGCAACGAATTCTCCACAACACTTTCTATATGCTGAGTCAATTCAGCGCTTCCTTCGACGTTCTTTCCAGTGCTCACTTGAATCTTCATCGTCTGTTGTCCTTATAAAATTCTTGTGGCTCCACCCGTAAATCGTTACGGATTGAGCCGCCAAATCGTAAAGTTCAAAAAGGCAGCAAAGCTAACCCACATCCAATAAGGAATCAGCAGTATCGCAGCCACGATCCGCACTCTCCAGAATGCAATGATCGTCGCTACGAGCGCCACCCACAAAGCAATCATCTCTACAAACGCCACGCCAGGCAAATGCAACCCAAAAAACAAAGGCGTCCAGATTGCATTGAGTAACCATTGCAGCACAAACAAACTCAACGCCCGCCATTGTTGTGGCCATCCCCCCTCGCGCCAAACCAACCAGGCCGCGACTGCCATCATGATATATAGGACTGTCCACACAGGGCCAAAGATCCACGCCGGAGGGTTCCAACTCGGCTTCGACAACTCGGCATACCAATCCCCAGTCGATACGAATACACCAGTCGCCGCCGCAATGAAACACAGCGCGAGCCAACCGATCAATCCAATCCCGTCCGATACAGCAAAACGCCGGTCCAACGGGCCTGGGTTCGCAACTTTTACTGTTTTCATGACATTCCACACATTCAATCAAAAACGCGGGCACTCAAACCTACCTTGTAAAATCCCTTTAAGTTCTAATACAACCGTTTTTTCCTATCGCCAATAACAAAATTTCGCCCAAGAAGTCCGTTTAAGCCGAAGGGGTCCTTTGCAGCCCCAACCCCGATTTTTGGCCGGTCGCCAATGAACGGATGTCCCCTTTTGTGCGTATATTGCATGGCCTAGACTTAGAACCTATCCCAGAACCTATTAGCCGCTGGGCACTAGCCCTCGGTTATACGGTCGAACCGGACGCTAGTTCGTTTCGGCTGATGATCTCGATCAGTTTTGGGATAGGCTCTTAATGGCGAAACGTTCTGCCCGTGTTGCTTGAGCATGGTAACTATAATTGCCTGATTTTCAGCAGGCACTCATGGGGACGGCCTCATGCAGAAAATATTTTTTTGGGACGACCCAAACCATTAGGAGAAATACGATGGTGTGGGTGGTGCTCTTTGTTGCTGGCCTGCTCGAGGTCGGCTGGGCGATCGGATTGAAATACACTGCCGGCTTTACAAAACTATGGCCAAGTGTTGCAACTATTGGCACGATGGTGGTTAGCTTCTATTTGCTTTCCAGGGCTTTGAAGACGATTCCTGTGGGGACGGGATATGCCGTCTGGACGGGGATCGGGGCCGTAGGCACTGTCGTCTTTGGTATCCTCTTCTTGGACGAACCTCGAGACGTTCCACGGATCGCCTGTCTGCTTCTGATTGTTACAGGTATTATCGGCCTCAAATTTTATTCGCCGCACTGACACTCATGGTTTAGCCGAATGAAATACGGTTCCCTGACCGCGATCCCCGTTAGGTCGCTTTCTCAACCCGAATCGAAGCCATTTACTTTTGCATAGCATTTCGAAACATGACAACATCGTTCGTTCACAAGACACAACAAGCGTTCTTCGGAACAGTGATTCACCGGGATGCCCCCGAAACGAACTATGAAGCAGTTTCTTCCGTCAGCACTTATTACGGTTGCACGGCATCAAGCGTCTCGTCGATCATCCCGAGATGGGATCAACTTGATCAGTTGATCGATTCTGATGTGTTTCCAAAGGGCTTGTCTCCATCTTTTACGAACAAGAGGTCGAGGCACAAAAGTCCGTTACAGGGAAAAACGGGGCCGACTAGGTATTAATCGAAAACGTTTAATGGATGGGGTGCAGGGAAAATTCTGGCAAACCAAGGTTTTCAATTGTGAACCTCCTTGGTAGACTTAGGGTCTGTTCTGGATGCCCCCCCACGTGGGGCAATTCAGTCAAAATCACGAAACGGCCGAGTGGCGGAACTGGCAGACGCGCTAGATTTAGGATCTAGTGCCGCAAGGCGTGCAGGTTC
>JBGSIY010000700.1:0-2500 GCA_041742275.1 Pirellulaceae bacterium
TAACCCGATGGCGAAACGGCCAGACCGTTGACGCGGTAATACCTCTGAAAGTAATGGGCACCTACACGGACACCGCGCCATTTGACTGCCCCAAGTCAGCGGCGATTTTCCGTCAAGGCTGCGATGAACTGGCCCAACGCATGACCGAAAATCCCCAGGCGGGGAATGGAATTGTTCAGGCGTATAATACACTGGCATTATTGGCCAGCGGACGCGATGAATTTTTACCGCTTATTCGTGAACAAGTGAAACGGGCTGCTTCCTATTCGGATGTGGAAGGCAAGGCACTGTGCTGCTGGTTCTACGGGCCAACTAATTTGCTCTTGGCTGAGTACACGCTTGCGACCGGAGACCCGACTTACCTTCCGGACTTGGAGCGCATTACAATGGATATTGTCGATGGTCAAAGTAAAGTGGGGTCGTGGGGCCATCGTTTCGCTCGAACCGACGGCCGACTCAATGGCTACGGCATGATGAACGCGCCGGGTTTGCCGATGACGCTGTCGCTGATTCTGGCTCGCAAGGCAGGCGTCTCGAATCCTCGACTGGATGAAGCGATTGACAAGAGCGTACGGCTGATGAGATTTTATGTAGGCAAAGGCTGTGTGCCTTACGGCGATCACGCCCCTTGGATGGAAACGCATGACGACAACGGCAAGAACGGTATCGCTGCCGTCATGTTCAACGTTCTCGAAGACCAACCTGCCGCCGAATACTTTTCGCGAATGAGTGTTGCGTCCCACGGAGCTGAGCGAGAAATGGGGCACACTGGAAACTTCTTTAATATGTTGTGGGCGATGCCGGGTGTAGCCCTTTCCGGTCCTCATGCTGCCGGCCAATGGATGAGGGAATTTGGTTGGTACTACGATCTGGCTCGCCAGTGGGATGGAACTTATCAACATCAGGGCCCAGCTCAACCGACTAGCGATAGTTACAAAAACTGGGATGCGACAGGCGCATACCTGTTGGCTTACGCTCAGCCATTGCGAAAGCTCTACATCACCGGAAAACAATCGGGAATTGTTTCTACATTGGATGTTGCCAGCGCTCAGTCGTTAATCGCCGATGGTCAGGGTTACAGTCATCGACTCAAGCAGGAAATTTATGCCGATTTGGATACGAAGGAATTGTTTGCAAGATTGGGAAGTTGGTCGCCTGTGGTTCGTCAGCGAGCGGCGACGGCCTTGGCCAAACGTGAGGGCGACTTTACGCCTAGGTTGATTGAAATGCTGCATCATGATCTTGAGTCGCAATTGGGAAGTTGCCTGGCGTTGGCTAGTTTAGGAAGTCGTTCCAGCGACGCGGTTCCAGCGCTGCGTCGCACGTTGCAGGCGGAAGATATGTGGTTGCGAATCAAAGCCGCCGAAGCCTTGGCCGCGATTGGAAAATCGGCACGGGTAGCCATCCCTGATTTGTTGACGATGTTGCAACAAGTGGATACCGTTTCGGATCCTCGAGCGATGCAGCAACGTTTTCTGTGTTCGGCGCTGTTTAACGCACGTAACGGACTGCTTCGTGGTTCATTGGACGATGTTGACAAAGACGCATTGTATCAAGCGGTTACTGCTGGCCTTCAAAACGAAGACGGTCGGGCTAGGTCGGAGATTGCTTCTGTATACAAAAATCTGTCTTACGAACAGATCGAACCACTCCTGCCCGTGATTTATCGCTCGGTCGTAGAACCGGCCCCCAGTGGAATCATGTTCGCCGACGGAATTCGGTTGGCGGGTCTGCAAATATTGGCTCAGCATCGTATCAAAGAAGCGATACCCCTATGCCTGACTGTTATGGAAATGGATCGCTGGGGTGCGGCACGGCGGTTGCCAAAATGCTTGGAAGCGGTCAGTACGTTTGGTTCCGCCGCGAAGAGCCTCCTCCCTGAATTGCAGACGATGGTTCGAGAAATCGAGAGCAAGAAAAAAAAGAGCGACCAAGACGAAAAGCATATCGAGCTGTTGAAAAAAGTCATCGAAAAAGTCGAAACCGACGCGGACTCCAACGAACTGCGTTCGTTAAAAAGCTACGATTCCGTAGGCCTGTTTCGCTAATCTCCGTGCAGTCGTACTTTGGTGTCCCTGGGCGGACATCACCTACAGAGGCGATTTTTCGCGCTTTTGACGCAGAGGTGCGTGCCTCGATGATGCGGACTCATTTTGCAGAGAGGAAAAAATACGCCAATGACCGTGCAGAAAAGAACATGACCCGGTACGATTAATGGCTGTAAAACGATATAACGCGGTCTATCTACTACTACACACTCAGAGAGGCGGTTCCAGTTCAACGCCTCTCGGGCGCAGACATCCAGGTTCAAAGAATTATGAAGAAACACGAATGGCGTGAGAAAACCGAAGAGGGCGAGACCCGTTTGGTTACCGTCACGCGACATGCCGGCAAATGGCAGCTTACTTCCCGACTCAAGTCGGAATCAGAATGGACTGTCTTTCCCGCCATTGAGTTAGAGGATCTAGAGACGCTACTCGATATCATCTCGAAGAAATAC
>JBGSIY010000701.1:0-8231 GCA_041742275.1 Pirellulaceae bacterium
CGCTGGATCGGCGTGGAGTTTGTCAGGGGGCCTTCCGGCAATTGCGATCATTGCAAGAGACCTCGCGAGCTATCGGCGAGGGCCGGGTAACCGACGGCTATGCACTTCACGAGAGCGCTCTGCCGACGAGTTCCGAGCAAAATAGCGATGGAGAAACGAAGGTTGATCAAGTCTGTACTTGGCCCGTGGAAGCAGGCAAGTCAGCATCGGCACCGACAAGTAACGTCAACGAAAACCGGCCTCCTGTTCTGGGTTTTGCCATTGCCGAGGTCTTGGATGCCTATGGAGGTCGCGACCTCGTGGAAGCGGTCTGCGGGAATTGCCCGGCGAACACGGTAGCGGAACAACGGGGCTGGGCCGGTTGTTTTGGGATCGTTCCATTTTGGTCAGACGAATCACACCCGTCCAGTTGGGTCCGCACGGCCTTGAGTGAGCTGGATGATGAACCGAGTTACGGAGCGTTGCTCGAACGCGGTTTCCTCAGAACTCGGCCCGCGTGGTATGGTGTTTGGTCGCCGAGATCCGTGGCTGGAGTTGAGCTGGAATGGTTGTTGCAACTGATGCGAGCGAGGGTTTTGCCGGGTTTGGGCTCGACGAAGTCACATTGGCCTGAATTTTCAGCTTGGATCACGGCTCTTGAGTTGGCCCAGCAAAATCAATTGCGAATGCATCTGGAATTTGTTCCTGCTGGTGTTTCGGATGGAGTGAATTGGGAGTTGCCCGCCAGTTGCGGCGCATGCAATGCCCATCGATCTTCGAGAATTCATCCCTGCCCCATTTGTGGAACGGAGGGGATGTGGCGCGAGGGACGACGGCGAAAGGTCCTGGGGCTGCGTCCTTATTTGAAGCTAGTGGATATTGTGGGCAGAGAGAAAACCGAACAGCTGGTGTACGAGCTGCGCGGGCGTCAATCAAAAACATCGCAATCGGGAAGCTGAGTGACAGACAATCAGGAAACAAACAAGCGTCGCGTCAACGTCTATTTTGGCATCTTGGCCGGCGTGGGGGCGGCGATTGCCTACACGGGTGCGAACATTTATCTGCGAGCCACAGCGACCGATGTGGAACCGTTGCTGGTGAGTTTTATTAAAGCCTTGAGTACTTGGGCCTGCTGTGCTCCTCTTTATTTTTACGGATGGCGGCACTATCCGCAGAAACTGCCCGATACCCAGGCGACCTTCCTCTTGATCGGCGCGGCGATTTTTGTGCAGTTATGCGGCAGCGTGGGATTGCAGTTTGCGTTGGGGTTGATCGGAGTCGCCCTTACCATTCCGTTGGTGATGGGAACGATGGTGGTCACTGGCGCTGTGCTAGGGCGCGTGTATTTGGGCGAGCCGATTCAGGCGGTGTTCGCGCTGACTCTGTTGATTATTTCCATCGCCGTGTTGGGAGCCGATGCGGGGACCAGCCATGCTCATATGCAGACCGTTCAAAAAGTTTTACCTGTTGCATGGTCAACTTCCGTGGGAGTGTTGGCCGCTTGCCTGACGGGATTGACCTATTCGGTGTTAGGAGTTGCCATCCGCCGCGCCCTGCGGGAACCAGTTCATCCTTTCACACCGATCATGTTTGTGACGGTGACTGGGATCGTAATTTTGGGTCCGTTGGTTTGGTGGCGATTGGGTTGGACGGGGATCGTCGCGGTGGAATTCCGTCAATGGATGGGGATGTTGTGGGGAGGAATTTTTAATGCATTGGGTTTCGTCTGTTTATCATACGCCTTCAAACATTTGAATATGATTTATGTCAGCGCCATCAATGTTTCTCAGGTGGCCATGGCGGCGATTGCCGGCGTTATGATTTTTGGTGAGCCGACGACGGGGTTTTTACTTGTCGGTTTATTGATGATGTGTGCTAGCTTTTTGTTTCTGGGAGTGTCGCAGTATTGGAAACACCGGATTGTCAGCCCTGTCTCCTGAGGCCATGAGGGGGCGAATCAGCAAGGGATGTAGGTTGGCAGCTGAGAAATCTTGGCCAGGTCCAAGATTAAATTCGCGATTCGAAGGGGGAATCGCGGTCCCTAACCAGTGAAAAGGGGTCAAAGAAAGCCACGAAAAAGCGATTTGTTGCGATTTTAGGGGCTTTTTTAATGTGATGGACCCTTTGCTAAACTTTGCCAACAAAATAAACTAGGGGGCTTAGATTGTTGAGGCGCCGCCTCAAAGTTTGTTTTACCGAGCCGGTAGTTTTTTTGGAGACCCAGTAATGCGTAAATTGTTTAGCCTAGTGGCTGTATTGTCTTTGGTTTGTGGTTCAGTTGTTGCTCAAGAAGAAGCTGTTGTTCAGCCTTCGGCCAGCGACGCTGCAACGACAACTGCTCAAACCGTAGTTGAGCCAACAGCAGCTCCCTCGGTTGTTTATCAAGATGCCCAAGCACCGGTAGAGCCAGTGCAAGGCATGTACTATGAAGGTGCCCAGATGGCAGGTTCAGGTTGCGGTTGTGCCGCTCCCGTTATGAACGATTGCTGCAACACTGGCCGCACTCGCGTTATGTTCAATGGTCGCCGCAACAACAACAGCTGCTGCAACAACAATTGCTGCACTCCAGCTCCAGTGAACAACTGTGGTTGTGCCGCTCCAGCTCCAGTTAGCTGTGGTTGTGCTGCTCCTGTTGCCAACGATTGCTGCGACTCGGGTCGTACTCGCCTTCTGTTCAAAGGTCGCCGCAACAACAACAGCAATTGCTGCGCTCCAGCTCCAGTGAACAACTGTGGTTGTGCCGCTCCTGTTAGCTGTGGTTGTGCAACTCCCGTTGCCGTTCCTAGCTGCAACAGCTGCAACAACACTCCAGTAGACACTTGCAACACTGCCTCAACTCGCAATGTTCGCGTTCGTGGTTTGTTGACACGTGCTCGTGGTCGTGGTTGCTAATTCAAACGCGGCCGGTCCTCTGCGACAGCTGCGAAATTTGAAACATTAAAAAACGCCGGTGCTCTTTAATGAGCTCCGGCGTTTTTTGTTGGCTGGTTGGACGGGAACGCTTCCCTGAAGGTCACTTAGTAATTGTCCGGAATTAAGTTCCCGGATTAGCCGAAACGCGCTAGCGTCCGGTTCCTTGCAAAACCGGGTGCTAGTGCACTCCGGCTAATTTTGAAAACGGATTTTATTTCGGGACGGTCACTTAATTTCTGACGGTCGAGGTAAAGTTGCGTTCCGCTTGATGTCATCACCGGGAACTTCCTTGAACGAACTCAATGCCGTCGCCCGATTTTGAAACTCATCGGCTTGGGTTTGATCTCCGGTGGCGGCCAGGGCATGAGACATGGCAGTCATGGTTTCCGCGGATTCACCCATGTTTTGCATCGATTGTTCGGCGAGACTCAGGGCCATTTCGGCATTACAATATTGAGGATCGGGGCAGCTGGCCAAAATCCAGCTCAAACGCAACATGGCCACATCGTTTCCTTTGGCAACGGCCAGTTCCAAGTCGCTGATCGCGCGAGCCCATTCCTGGCATTCGACCAACGCCTCACCCCGGTTGAGGAAAGCCACTGGATCGGCAGGATGCATCCGGCAGACAACGTCGTAATCCTCTAGTGCTTTTTCATGTTCGCCCAATTGGCTCAGGCAATGGGCGCGACCCGTCAGGCCTTGCAGATCGGCGGCGTTGAATTTCAACACGCGGTCATAATCCGTCCGTGACTCGGCATAGTTACCCAGGGAATAAAAAACTTCAGCCCGGTTGAAGAACCCGATTGGTTCTTTGGGATTCAATTCGCAGACGCGAGTGAAACAATTGGATGCTTCCTCCAGGTTCCCTTGGATGATGGCAATTCGCCCCTTGCCCAACCAGGCCCGCCAGCGGGAGTCATCGTTTTCCCAGGCGGCCTGAAAATCGGTGGCGGCTTCGCTCAGAACTTTGTCAGCCTGCTGCGTGTTTTCAATTTTTACGAAGTCTTGATGCAGGTCCAGGCGGAGTTCCCCACGTTTATTGAGGGCCCAACTCATCAGCGACTTCACGTATTTTGTGCTGCCAGGAGAAAGTGATTGCTCTAAAGCCGATTCACACCCTGCGATCAGTTTGGTGAAGTCCGCGGCAGTCGCACAACCATTGCTCAAACTATACAGGGCATCAATGGTTGCCTTCTCATCCAGCTTTGTTGGCATCGAAGTCGATTTTGTTGTTGACGTCGTATTCGCTGTGGATGTTTCTTGGGCCATCGCCCAGGACCCGGGCAGCAAATAGCTGGCGATCAGCAACAGTTTGGCACTGACGAGGCTAACGCTGCGGATTCGGCAGAATTTTCGTTTCATGATTTATCCCTCCATGGATGAAATTAATTTTTGGCTTGTGCTTCTGCTAATTTAGGCAGGTGCATTGCAATCGAAAATGGTAATGTTCTTTCAATCAATGAGGTCGTGTCATGCTCATGGGGTCCAGAGCTTGATCGAGGACGTCTTTGGGTAAAATGTTTTGTTCGAGGCAGAGTTCGCGGATCGTTTTGCCGGAAGCAAACGCCTCTTTGGCTAGTTTCGATGCCTTCTCGTATCCGATCAACGGATTCAGACTGGTCACCATCGATAGACTTTTCTCAACAAACGATTCGCAAACATCGGCGTTGGCTTCCAGGTCGCGGGCACAGAAGTCCACAAACGCTTTAACACCATTGGCCAGCAAGTGGATGCTTTCCAGGGTCGCATGACCCATGACAGGCATCATGATATTGAGTTGAAATTGGCCGCCGGCGGCGCCGCAGACAACCATCGTTTGGTCATTGCCCATCACGCGGGCTGTCAATTGCAGCATGCTTTCGCACATCACCGGATTGACCTTGCCGGGCATAATCGAGCTGCCGGGTTGGCGATCGGGGAGCAAGACTTCGAAGAAGCCGCAGCGAGGCCCCGAGCCCAACCAGCGAATGTTATTGGCGATATTAAATAACGTCGAGGCGATCGTGCGCAAGTGACCATGGCAATCGACGAGCCCATCGCGCTGGGCATTGGCTTCGAAATGATTCACGGCTTCGACAAAAGGAATCCCCGTTTTCTGAGCCAACTCAGCCGCCACGCGTTTGCCAAACTCGGGGTGGGTGTTGATCCCGGTGCCGACCGCCGTGCCCCCGACCGGGAGTTCCAAAACAGCCTCGTGGGCCCGTTGCGCTCGCTCGATCGACAGTTCCAATTGCCGCGCGAACCCACCGAATTCTTGGCCTAAAGTCAACGGCGTGGCGTCCATCAAGTGGGTGCGACCAATCTTGATCAATGACTCCCAGGCCCGAGCCTTCTCGGCCAACACAGAATGAAATAATTGAAGTTGGGGCAGCAAGTGGTTTTTAATTTCGCTGGCAACTGCAACGTGAATGGCAGTCGGGAAGGTATCATTGGTGCTCTGTCCCATATTCACATGATCATTTTGGTGAATCGGTTTTTCCGCAGCAAAACGATCGCCCCCCATGATTTCAATGGCGCGATTGGCGATGACTTCATTGCAGTTCATGTTGCTGGATGTTCCCGAGCCGGTTTGGAAAACATCGATCGGGAATTGGTCGTCGAACTGGCCCGCGGCAACTTCCTCGGCGGCCCGCAGCATGGCGGCGATTTGCTCATCGTTCAAACGGACTTTTCCGGTGCCCGACAAACGCCCTAGATCTCGGTTGGCCACACCGCAAGCAAACTTGACCAACCCCAGGGCCCGAATTAACGGAGTCGGAAGTCGCCAGCCCGAGACGGGAAAGTTCTCAACAGCTCGCTGAGTCTGCGAACTATAGTATGCCAGTTTGGGAACGGCAACTTCTCCCATCGAGTCTTTTTCGATGCGCATTTCCTGGTTGCGTTTTGCCTGTTGAGGTGTCGAAGGTGAATTTTCGTGTGCCATGTTCATGCTTGATTGAGGACTCGATGCCAATAAAAGTTACTTAAAGCCTACCCCAGTACGTATTATCCGTTGGGCAATAGCCCCCGGTTCCCTGCAAAACCGGGTGCTAACGCATTCCGTCTAATTTTGAAAACGGAATCTTATTACGGGACGGTTCCTTAGTAACTCCCGATCAATTAACCCTTCCCGCATAATAACCGATTTGACGCATTTGCTGTAGACGAATGTTGCCGCTGAGCGGGGGGCTAAATTGGGACGTTTTGGCGTTCGATCGGGGCCGATTGCTGGCATTTTATGCTTCTTTTTCCGTTTTTGGCCGAGGGTTTACGACTCGGCTCGCGGAACGGCTTTTGGCCTGTCGGTGTTTTTCATCAGCCAGAGGTTTGACCACCCTGACAATAACGCGGTTCGACCTGATAAAATTGATAATCGTACGTACGACTCTATCGCTCCCAGCAAGGAGCCCTTCCATGGCTCCCCGAGGAGATGCTCGCGGGTCAGCGTGGAGGGCCATGGATAGGTAGAGTGCCAGGGACGAGGATTTTTTAGATCGGATTTTGTGGAGACCCCATGATTGATTTTCAGAAGTTGCGTAAGGAATACGAAGATACCGGGATCGTCATGGAAGCGTTGGGGGACTGCCCGATCGTGGCTTTTCAAAACTGGCTCAAATTGGCGGTGGATCAGAGCCCGGGTGCCTGGCTGGAGCCCAATGCGATGACCTTGGCGACCGCCGATACGACCGGCCGAGTTACGGCGAGAACCGTATTGCTCAAAAGTGTGGCCGACGATCGCTTTCATTTTTTTTCGAATTACGAATCGGAAAAAGCGAGACAGTTGGCGAAGAATCCCAATGCGTGTCTCCTGTTTCATTGGCCCCATTTAGATCGACAAGTTCGCATTGATGGGGTCGTCAACAAAACATCTCGGTCGGTTTCGGAATCTTATTTTCATTCTCGACCTCGCAACGCTCAAATCGGCGGCGTGGTCTCGCAGCAGTCTCGCGTCTTGGCGAGTCGTGAAGAGTTGGAGCAAAAAGTGATCGCGTTGGAAGAACAATACCGAGATCAACCGATTCCTCTCCCCGATCATTGGGGCGGATACGCGTTGACCCCCAACCGGATTGAATTCTGGCAAGGGCGAAGTAGTCGTTTGCACGATCGCATCGTCTATGCGAGCACTCCGGAGGGAAGTTGGGATGTCGTGCGCCTTTCACCCTAACGTTGCCCTGGATCTCGATTGTGTTTGAACTACCGCCGCCCCAAAACAACGCAGCGTGAATGCTAAAGGCGTTGGGGTGGTGCAACCGTTTTCAGCTATGTCAGTCCCCTGTTTTGTATTAGGAAAATGCCATGCGATTCGTTGGTTCATTGATGGCCGTCGCCCTATTGTTACTGACCCCCACGTGTTGGGGACAAACGCTCGAGGCCTGGGCTCAAGACGTTGACGCTTACGCCGTTCGCGTCATGAACGATTGGAATGTTCCGGGCATGGCCATCGTTGTCGTGAAAGATGACCAGGTCGTCTTGGCCAAAGGCTACGGCGTGCGCGAGTTGGGTACACAAAACGCGGTTGATGAGCATACGTTGTTCGCGATTGCCTCGAACTCCAAGGCCTTCACTACGGCGGCATTGGCCATTTTGGTGGATGAAGGCAAATTGAGTTGGGATGATCCCGTAACAAAACACTTGCCGGAGTTTCAGATGCCCAACGCGTTTGTAACCCAAGCCA
This sequence comes from Pirellulaceae bacterium, assembly GCA_041742275.1. Lineage (GTDB taxonomy): Bacteria > Planctomycetota > Planctomycetia > Pirellulales > Pirellulaceae > BJ22. The sequence goes on from JBGSIY010000701.1 coordinate 7,547, forward strand.
TGACGATTCGCGATTTGGTTTGCCATCGCAGTGGTATGGATACGTTTAGTGGAGATCTGTTGTGGTACGACAGTACCTATCGCGCCGATCAAATCGTTGAACGCATTCAATACTTGGAGCCCGTTTCCAGTTTCCGAAGTGCTTACGGTTATCAAAACCTAATGTATATCACCGCGGGCAAAGTGATTGAAAAAATTTCGGGCTTGAGCTGGGCGGCCTTTGTGCAAACTCGAATTCTGACGCCGATCGGCATGACTCGAACCACGACCAGCATTACGGAACTTCGCGACAACTATGCCGTACCGCATAACAAGTCGGGACAGGGGGGAGGCAGTAAGGTCTTGCGAACACTCCCTTTGGGGAATGTCGACAACAGTTGGGGTGCTTGCGGATTGAATGCGTCCGTCGCCGATTTGAGTCATTGGCTGCGATTACAGTTGGGACGGGGTCGATTAGGAGAGACACAAATCTTTAGTCGAGAGCAGTCTTGGGCCATGTGGCAGCCGAACACGATCATCCCCATCTCTGAGGGAGCCTATGAGCGCAACCCGACACGCCATTTCTTGGCCTATGGATTGGGGTTTGTGCTGAATGATTATCACGGTCGCAAGATCGTAGGTCATAGTGGCGGCCTCGACGGTATGATCTCCCAGTTAGCGATGGTTCCTGAGGAGCAACTTGGATT